>JBMSSY010000020.1:0-16245 GCA_049424605.1 Candidatus Methylopumilus sp. | reverse complement strand
AAAGTGGTAAAGCCAATACCAAGGTTGAATTTATCGGCATGTGTGAGCTATATTAGTCCACACTTAACAGCATCTAAACCTAAGCATGTGAATTAATCTAAATTAATAATATGTCAGTCACTTTTATATTACTTGCGCTGATCGCCTTAGCCTGTTTGCTATTGCCTTACCTTGAATACAAACGCCACCAACAATTTACATTGTGGCTAGCTCGGGTAGGCATTAAACCAGAAGTGCTGTCTTTAATCATGTCAGACCATCCAGCGGTATTGGATTGGATAAAAAGCCAGCAGCAAAGCGCACATACAAATCCAGCTTTTATCACTTACCAACTGCACATAGACTTAACCTCGGAGCAAACCCTGAGCATAGGCAAACTCGGCAAGTTTGACTTTCCCGCAGGGCATTATATCTATACAGGTAGCGCTAAAAACAATTTGGAAGCGCGCATCAAGCGCCATCTCGCCAAAGACAAAAAACTAAGATGGCATATTGATTATTTTTTAAATTCGCCCAAAGCGGTGATTACCCAAGTCAAGCGATTTACCGAGCCAGAGTGTGAAATCAACCAACAAACACAAGGCATTAGCCTGATTAAAGGGCTGGGGGCAAGTGATTGTCAGGCTGCTTGTATTAGCCATTTAAAATATATCAAGCAACTAAATCAATGAGACCTATGCTGCCTATCTGAAGTAATGTTTTCTTGAGCCGCCAAAATAATCTCCCGTAAAAAACACAGCAAACCGATGGTGAGAGAAAACATGGCTGTAATAAAAGCCATCAGCACAAAATGCGGCAAATTAGCGCCAAACTCGGCGCTGATAAACACCGAGGCAATCGAAAGCGCAACGCACAAGCCCGCAAAAATAAACAAGCCAACTGACCAGCGCATCCACATGGTTCTTTTGATGATGACGTTCAATTCATCTAAATAATTAAAAAATTGCTCATCCGCCATCGCATTAATCACTCTTGCGCGATCAATTGAACGCCCCAAACGATTCACTAAAACGCCAAGAATCGAACCTATGCCTGTCAATAAAAACACGGGCGCCACTGCATCTCGAATGGCCAAGGAAACATCGCGAATATCTGTAGGTGCTGGAAATAACATTTAGCACCAATCTGGGTTTTGGATTTGATGAAATACGCTCTTAAGCCCCTCGGACCAAGCCTTGCGCACTACTGCATAATACGGATCGTTTTCGGTAATGCGTTGTGAGCAATCGCCATGAAAGCTATCTTTGCGGTACAGCATTAAATCTATTGGTGCAGCTACCGAGATATTGCTGCGAATGGTGGAATCAAAAGAAATGAGCAAACACTTCACCGCGTCCATCATCTCGGTATCATGTTTAACCACGCGGTCGATAATCGGCTTGCCATATTTGGTTTCACCAATCTGAAAATAAGGCGTTTCGACACTGGGCTCAATAAAGTTACCCGCGTTATAAACATTAAACAGCCTTGGTTTTTCACCCTTGATTTGACCTGCCACAATAATGCTGGCTGAAAAATCCGCATTGTGATTTTTAAGGTGTTCTGCATCACGCTCAAAGGCAAAACGGACTTCATCGCCCACCAAGCTTGCTACATCAAACAAACTACTCACATTGTTCAGATGTGGGCCTTCATCGCGTTTAATCGCCTCACGCAAACGATTCACCACTAACTGTGTAATTGCTAAATTGCCTGCGGTGAGCAAAGTAATCATGCGTTCGCCGCGCACCTCAAAATGATGCATCTTAGGGAAAATAGCCACTTGGTCTACACCAGCATTGGTGCGGGTATCCGAAGCAAGCACTAAGCCTTCATCAAGTAATAAGCCAACACAATAAGTCATTGTTTTTCTCCATCTTACTTTTAGTATTTATTGTTGTATTTGTTCAATCTGTTTTTTAATCTCACGCGTTTTACCGTCTGCCCCTAGTTGCCAGACATGCACCCCAACTTGCATTGTTTCCATACCACCGCCTACCCGCACACCGCTGACGGGACAAGCATCACGATAATCCAAGCCTGTGGCTAAACGCACATGGGCGCTATCTGCCAAACAACGATTAGAAACGTCCACACTGACCCAACCAATGCCATCTAGCCAAGCGTCTGCCCAAGCATGACTTTCTAAAAGATGCCCATCATCCGTAAATAAATAGCCACTCACATAGCGAGCAGGGATGCCCAAGCTACGGCAACAAGCAATAAAAATATGCGCGTGATCTTGGCATACCCCGGTGCTTGCCTCAAAGGCTTGGGGTGCGGTGGTATAAACCCCAGTGGCTCCTTTAACATAAGGCACACGCTCAATAATCGCAGCGCTCAGCTTTTCTAAATCGGCGATGGTTTTTAAGCGGCCTAGCGGCGCGGCAAAAGCTTTAATCTGTGCGTCCACCGCAGTTAATTCGGTATTGCGTAAGAAAATAGGTAAAGGCAGACGCTCTTGTGTCGCCTCCATAGGCAAGCCCGTTTCCACCTCTCCTTTGGCAATCAATTTAATTTCGCTATGGTTGCCGTCCAACACCATGGTATGCACCACATTGCCATAAGTATCAAAATGCTGACTTAACTGCCCATTGACGGAAATAGACCAGTTTTTAACCCGCTGACCAAAGCCATCGTGCGGGGTAAGCCTTAATTGCTGAATGCTGTAATTAAGTGGGTGGCTGTAACTGTATTGCGTAGTGTGTTGTATGCTTAACTGCATAATATTTAATTATTCTTTATAAAAACACGTGGATGCAGATTAGGCCGCATGAACATTCAAAAAGCTGCGTTGGATTTCAGCGCCCAACTGATGATTGCGTTCGATAAACTCTGTTAAAAACTCATGCAAGCCATTTTGAAAAATATGGTCCATACGTCCATACAGCAAGCTGGCATTAATCTCCCCTGCAACCCGTTTACACTCAATATGACGGCCTGCGGTTAGGTTATCCAAAATTGCGGTAATTTCAGTAAAGCAAGCATGTAATGAACGTGGCATATCTTTACGCAACACCAATAACTCGGCAACACGCCAAGGCTGAATAGTGTCGTTAAATACTTTTTGATAAGCCTGAAAAGCCGAAACTGAGCGCAAAACAGCGCTCCACTCGTAATAATCTACGCCGCCGCCTACCTCTTCTTCTTTAGGTAACAACAAGTGATATTTCACATCAAGCAAACGAGCCGTATTATCCGCACGCTCAATAAACGTTCCTAAGCGCAGAAACTGAAAAGCATCATCGCGCAACATCGTGCCGAAGCTCACGCCGCGAAATAAATGCGAACGGGCTTTTACCCAATCACAAAACTCACGCAAGCCATAAAGAGTTAATGTTTTCCCAAGTTTCAGACGTCATCGCTACCCGAACAGCACGCGCATTTTCACGCGCACTATGCAAAGCCGAATATATGCTAGATGGGTTCTCTGGATCCATCGCCAAATAATGAATCACATTGCTTGCTGTATAGTCGCTAAAGCGCTCTTTAAAGGCTTCGGCATTGCCTGAAATCTCTAATGCTGGCTGCCATAAAGCGGCCTCGCTCAAAGCCGCATTGGGCACCATGGCCATATTGGCGGTGACATCCAAAATACGCGCCATATTTTCTGCACGCTCGATATAGCGCGCCATCCAATACAAATGATTTGCGGTTCTACTTAACATACCGCCACCTCATGCTTAATACCCGCTTCAGTTTTAGCAAGTTCTTGAGGCAATTTTTCTTGTAATACCCAAGTATCTTTGGTGCCACCCCCTTGCGATGAATTCACCACCAAAGAACCTTCACGCATCGCCACTCGGCAAAGTGCGCCCGGCACTAAAGTCACCGTTTCGCCAGACAAAACAAAAGGCCTTAAGTCGACATGACGAGGCGCAATGCCCTGCTCTACCAAGGTTGGGCAGGTTGAAAGCGCTAGCGTAGGCTGGGCAATATAATTACTTGGGTTTGCCAAAATACGATCGCGGAAATCAGTAATTTCTTGCTGGCTGGCAGTCGGCCCCACCAACATGCCATAACCCCCTGAACCCTGAACCTCTTTAACCACTAATTCAGGCAAGCGATCTAGCACATAAGCTAAATCATCAGCTTTGCTTAATTCATAAGTTGGCACATTAGATAAAATCGGCGTCTCACCCAAATAAAACTGAATCATTTCAGGCACACGAATATAAGTCGATTTATCATCTGCCACGCCAGTTCCCACCGCGTTGGCAAGCGTGACGCCGCCATTGCGATACACCGAAAACAGCCCAGGCACGCCCAGCATACTGTCGGGATTAAAAGCCAGCGGATCAATGTATTCATCATCAAGCCGTCGGTATATCACATCAACACGTTTAGGGCCTTCTGTGGTGCGCATATACACTGCATTACCGCGCACAAACAAATCCTGACCTTCCACCAGTTCAACCCCCATTTGCTGGGCTAAAAATGCGTGCTCAAAGTAAGCGCTGTTGTAAGCGCCTGGCGTGAGTAACACCACTGTTGGGTCTTTGACCCCAGCTTGCGCCACTGCACGTAAATTGTTTTTAAGCACTTGAGGATAATGCTCAACGGGGGCAATCGAGTAGCGGCGGAAAAGCTCAGGGAAAAGTCGCATCATCATTTTGCGATCTTCCAGCATATAAGAAACCCCAGACGGGGTGCGTAGATTATCTTCCAGCACATAAAACTGGTTTTCACCAGTACGCACAATATCAATGCCTGCAATATGCGCATAGATGCCGCCCGGTACATCCACATCAAACATTTCAGGACGATATTGGCTATGCTTTAAGATATCTTCAGAAACAATACCCGCTTTGATAATTTCACGTTCATGGTAAATATCATGCAAAAACATATTGAGAGCGCGTACACGCTGAATCGCGCCTTTGGACAACACCTCCCATTCTTGAGCCGCCAGCAAACGTGGAATCACGTCAAAAGGAATTAAACGCTCAGTGCCTGCATTTTCGCCATACACGTTAAAGGTAATCCCCACCCGCCTAAATAACAGCTCGGCTTCTTGGCGCTTGCTTTCTAACTGCTCCGCTGGCACATCGCGCAACCAATTGGCGTAATTGGCATATAAATCGCGCACCCCTGATGGGCTACTATGCATCTCATCGAAATAGGCTTTTGCTTGGCTATTCATATTGGCTCACCATTTTGCTTTTAAAATATCTACCAAGATAAAAGCAAGCCGCGTGCCACCTCGAAAATACTGGGCTTAAAAGGTCAATCGCTGAAAAGATAAAGCGCTTAAGCACTAATTAAGTGCGGAGTATTTTTGCCTGCACTTAATTAGTGAGAATTTGGATTGGTGAGAGTTTGGTTGAGTAAGAATTGGACTGGTGAGCGTTTGCAGTCTAAGGCTAAGGTACATGCTTAGACGATGCTGCCTAGGCTAATCAAGATAGATAGCATCAGCTTTTATTGCGACCAACTATTTGGACATTTGATCTTTTGTCCACTGTGAAGCTTTTTCTAAATCTTTCCCTGCGCCAGACACTGTATTACAAGCAGTTAGCGCAAGTGCAATGAGTAACCATACTAATTTTTTCATTCTCAAACTCCAGTTAATCGAATCTTAAAGCCGTCTTGAACTAAGATTAAACCTCTTGTCGCAAAACCTGAATAACAATAAGGCGAAAATTATACTGGTATAAATGAGTGGTTGTGTCATATCTTTTTTGGTCAACCAGAAAAAATGTAGCAAGCCTAAAACCGCAATCAAATAAACAAGTTGATGCAGTTGCTTCCACTTAGTTTTGAGCCTTTGTATCATTTTGGCGCTTGAGGTCACAGCAAGAGGAATAAGCAATAACCAAGCTAAAAACCCCACTAATACATAGCGATGTTTGAAAATATCGTCTTTCATATCAGCCCAAGCAAATTGATAGTCTAGGCCTGCGTAACACAACAAATGCACTGTGCTGTAAAAGAATACAAACAACCCTAACATTCGGCGATACAAAATCCACTGCCCATTTTTCGTCAGCTTGCGTAGCGGAGTGATTGCCAAAGTGAGGCACAAAAAAATCAGCGTCCATTTGCCAAAATGACGCTCTATCATCTCCACTGGATTGGCGCCAAGTTTGTCTTGGTAAGTCATCAGCCCAACTGAAAATATCGGCCATAAAGCCATCACAAAAAGGACTTTTTTAATGGCTGCTGGCTTTAATGCAATCATGATTAAAAGTTTCTTCTTAGATCCATCCCTCGATAAAGCGACTCGACTTGCTTAGCGTAGCCATTAAACATTTCCGTTCTGCGCCGTTTAGATAAAAAACTATCGCCTATGGCACGCTCAGTGGCCTGACTCCATCTTGGGTGATCTACCTCAGGATTCACATTGGAGTAAAAGCCATATTCATTGCTATTCGCTTTCATCCAAGAGCTGATAGGCATTTTTTCTGTCAGCCTAATTTTCACAATCGCTTTGGCGCTCTTAAAGCCATACTTCCAAGGCACTACCAGCCGCACTGGCGCGCCATTTTGATTAGGCAATACCTTGCCATACAGCCCCACCGCCAATATAGTCAGTGGGTGCATCGCCTCGTCCAGCCTTAAACCTTCACGATAAGGCCAATCTAAGACATTGGTTTTTTGACCTATCATCTCATTCGGTCGATCTAGCGAGACAAACTCCACAAACTTTGCATTGCCATTGATTGCCACTTTATTAAGCAAAGTGCTTAAAGGAATACCTATCCAAGGCACAACCATAGACCAACCTTCAACACATCTTAAGCGATAAATGCGCTCCTCAAGCGGGGCTAATTTAATGATGTCATCCAAGGATAAAGTCACAGGTTTATGAACCTCACCTTCAATCGTAATCGACCAAGGATCAGTTTTCAGCGTATGCGCGTTTTCTGCTGGGTCAGTTTTAGCGGTGCCGAACTCATAATAATTGTTGTAACTAGTGATGTGCTGATAAGGGGTTAAGGCATCGCTAGGCTTATCTTTTGCGCGAATAAAGTCGGGCAAAGCACCCAGTGCAAAACTCTGCTTGGCACTTGCCGCCAACATTGCCACCGCGCCGACACCAGCGCCCAAGGACTTAATGAAAAGACGGCGCTCCCGATAAATGGACTCTGGCGTGATTTCTGAAGCAAGTAGTTTAGTGTCTATAAGATTTGTTGTAGGCACTGCAAGCCCCCAGTCGGTTTGGCAAAGAAAAGTGATTGAATCCTTAGCTGTAGAAAGCTAAAAACCATTTTAGTTGCAAGTGTTACTTTTAAAGAGCTAAGGACTCATCACTTATCGCGCTATCAGCAAAACATTATTTAGTGCGCCGCTAGAAAATGCCTGATCAAGCGCCAGCTATAAAATATTTTGCTAGGTAAGTATAGACTGGAATACCAATCAAAATATTAAGCGGGAATGTAAGCCCAAGCGACATGCCCATATAAAGCGCGGGTTTTACTTCGGGTAAAGCATGCCTGAGCACTGCGGGGACAGCAATATAAGAAGCACTTGCTGCCAGCACCATTAACAGCACCGTCTCGCCAAGTGCAAAGCCAAACAATTTAGCAATGGCAAGCGCAATACTAGCGTGCATAAATGGCGCAACCAGTGCGTACACTATCGTCAGTTTGGGGGTGTTCTTTAAGTAGCCAAAACTTTTTGCCGCTTGCAAGCCCATGTCCAACAGGAAGAAAGACAACATCCCTTTAAACAAATCAATTGAGAATGGCGCCATGACTTTATGCCCAGCATCGCCACTTAGATAGCCAACCAGCATAGAGCCTAATAGTAAAATTTGCCCGCCATCCGTAAATGACTCATGCAGAATCTCCCATAGACTTTTACCTTGATTAGCGCTCACTGAGGTCGCCACTCTGGCTTTGTTAGCCAGCACAATGGCCAGGATAATAGCGGGCGATTCCATTAAAGCCATTGCGGCTGCCATATAAGCGCCATAGCCTATGCCCGCCTGATCTAAAACTTGGCTAGCAGTAATAAATGTCACAGCGCTTATCGAGCCGTAAGTCGCCGCAATCGCAGCCGCGTCTAATTTATTCAATTGATGGCTAAGTAAAAAATAAGCCAGCACTGGAATCAACACGGCTAGCAATATTGCTGTTCCCAAGACCATTGAAATCTCAGCAGTAATGCCTGAATGATTTAAGGCAAAACCGCCCTTTAAACCAAGTGCCATCAACAAGTAAAGTGATAAAAAACGCGAGACTTGTTGAGGGATTTCTAAGTTTGATTTAAGTAAACCAGCCATCACGCCAAAGATAAAAAAAAGTATTGCTGGATCAAGAAAGTTGCTCATAGTTATTCCTATTAAAATTTTTGTGTAGGCGCATTCTAAACAATGTTTAAAATAGGATAAAATCAATAATTAGTTAGTTAACTATAGATTAAAATCTATGAATATCAGTTTTAGACAATTAAGACTATTTAAAGCACTGGCTGAAACAGGCAGTGTGACCGCCGCTGCCAGAGTGATGCATGTCACCCAGCCTACTGCATCTATGCAACTCAAAGAACTCAGTAGCTCAGTAGGCTTAGCTTTGTTTGAAGTGGTAGGCAAAAAAATCTACCTAACCGAAGCTGGCAAGACGCTAGCTTTGTCAGCGCAATCAATCTCGCAAGAATGGGAAAACTTCGAGCAAACCATTGCGGCAATGAAGGGATTAAAAACTGGCACCTTAAAAATTTCCGTAGTCAGCACAGCAAAATATTTTATTCCAAGGCTGATAGGCAGTTTTTGTGCGGATTACCCAGAGGTGGATATTGCTTTAGAAGTGCTCAATCGGGACGCTGTGGTGGCAAGGCTAGAGCGCAATATGGATGATATGGCGATTATGTCGCAACCGCCATCCCACCTTGAGATTGAAGATGAGGTTTTTTTAGATAACCCGCTCGTGTGTATTGCATCAAAAAGCCATCAGCTAAGTCATCGCAAAGTCCATTTACAAGACCTAGCGAATGAATATTTTGTCATGCGAGAAATTGGTTCTGGCACCCGAATGTCTTGCGACCAACTCTTTAAACACAAAAAATTCTCTCCCAAAATACGGCTCACGCTTGGCAGCAATGAAGCCATTAAACAAGCTGTTGCAAGCGGATTAGGCTTGTCTATAGTCTCCATCCACTCAATAACCGAGCATGATCTAAATGAATCCATCTGCATTTTAAATATTGCTGATTTTCCAATTCGCTCCCAATGGCATATTGTGACTTTAAAGGGCAGAAAGCTCAGCCCGATAGCCAAGGTTTTTCATGATCACCTGCTCAGCAAGGCAATAGAAATCAGCTCAATTGCTAAGCAAATAAGTAGAGAAACCAGTTCGTAACAAGGCCACAATAGCCATTGTAACTTTGAGCGGTTTTAGCTAAATTCACTCACTTGATAACCGCTTAAAAAGCGCTCATTTCTTATCATATGGAGGCCATATCATGTCTAAGATTATTGTTGAGAAAAATCCATCCGCAGAACGACTTGAGCATTTAGGCATTTTAAAATGCCCTACTTGGTCTAAAGAACCATCAACCTTTCCATGGACTTATTCCGAACAAGAAACCGCTTATATTCTTGAAGGAGAAGTCACGGTTACGCCTGACAATGGCGATCCTGTGAGCTTTGCCAAAGGCGATTTGGTGATATTTGCCAGTGGCCTTAAATGCACATGGCATGTTAAAACACCACTAAAAAAACACTATCAATTTGGATAATAGCTCAGCACAGATGTCTTCAACTAATGCATTAACACCCCTTCTACAAACCACCATAGGCATAGATGTCGGCGGCGTTAAAAAGGGCTTTCACGCGGTTGCGCATCGAGGCGGTCAATATTTTGGGCAGTTGCATTCAACCAGCCCTGATGAGATTGCCTCATGGGCGCTTGCGCTTTCACCTTCTGTTGTTGCCATTGATGCACCCTGTATGTTTAGTGCGCTTGGGCGCTCAAGAAAGGCAGAGCGTGATTTAGTTGAAAGTGGGATGAGATGTTTTTATACGCCCACTAGAGAATTAGCCAAAAGTAGCCGTTTTTACGATTGGGTATTTAATGGTGAGCGGCTCTACCAAAAGCTTGGCTTGCCCATTTTTATGGGGGATAAAACCAAGCTGCCATGTGTGATTGAAACATTCCCTCATGCTATTCAATTAGCCCTTTGGGCGAACAACACGCAAGCTATTCCCAACAGCAAATTACTGGCCAGAAAAACCACCTTAAAGCTCAAAGCCAATTATGAAATCAGCCCACTCAGCAATATAGATTTTATAGATGCGGCCTTATGTGCGGTTTCGGCAGATTATTTTGCAAGGCATCAATTTAATGCCTATGGATGCAGCACTGAGGGGTTTATCGTGCTGCCCAACATCCATAACAAGGCCTAGCTTTATTTAGCTTTCACCCTAGCGACTTCAACGCCTTTTAATAAATTAATCGCTTGTGCATACTGAAAATCTTTATCGGTACCCGCTTCAAACTGATTTTGATCTGCAAATTGTGTCTTAGGCTCATGCTGCTCAATTAGGGCGGTGTTAGTTTTCGGTTTTGCATCATTGGCAGCTTCTTTGGGATTCGCTAGGTGATTGCTTAAAGAGGCTTCTCTTCTTAACTTTGCGTCCTCTTCAGGCGTCAACGCTGGGTCTTCTACAATATAATCTGGCGTAATCCCTTTAGCCTGTATAGACCTGCCACTAGGCGTGTAGTATCTGGCAACCGTTAACTTCACTGCCGAACCGTTACTCAAAGGTAACAAGGTTTGAATAGTGCCCTTACCAAAGCTTTGAGTGCCCAATACTTTTGCCCGTTGATGATCTTGCAATGCACCCGATACGATCTCCGCTGCCGAGGCAGAGCCAGCATTGACCAATACCACCATAGGCACGGTTTTCATTTCAGGCGGAAGGTCTTTTAGGTAGTCATCATCAGGGTCTGGACCAATATAGTTTTTGGGGTTAGCAAACAAACGCATCTTCGCATCAGGTGTACGACCATCTGAGTAGACCACCAGCGCATCCTTTTTGAGAAAGGCAGCACTAACAGAAACCGCAGAAGTCACCAGCCCACCAGGATTATTTCTCAAATCCAACACCAAGCCCTTAATCGGGCCTTGCGTTTTTTCTCGAATGGCTTGCAAAGCTTTAGCTAAATCTTGCCCAGTATGCTCTTGGAATTGTGTAATTCGCACATAAGGATAAGCCGCATCGGTCAGCTTATATTTAACGCTAGGATTTTTAATAATGGCGCGGGTCAGGGTGATATCAACCAAACCAGATTCGCCCTTTCTGGAAATGCTTAATTTGATTTGTGTGTCTGGCTTGCCGCGCATCTTCTTGATGGCGTCACCAATGCTTAACCCTTTGACCGAAACGCCATCTAACTGAACAATCAAATCGCCCGACTTGATACCAGCTCGGTAGGCGGGGGTGTCTTCAATTGGAGAAACAACTTTCACCAAGCCATCTTCCATCCCCACTTCTAAGCCTAAACCACCAAATTCGCCGCCTGTTGCAATGCCAAAATCCTTGAGACCTTCGTAATCCAAATAGGTGGAGTGAGGATCTAAGCCAGCAAGCGCACCTGCGATGGCATCATTAAACAGTTTGTTGTCATCAATATCTTCAACGTAATTACTTTTAATCACTGAATAAACTTCAGCAAACCGCCTCAACTGCTCTCTTGGATAGTCGTTAAGCGTCTCTGTTGCAGCCAGCGATTGCAAACTAAATGCTAGAGTGAACGAGAGCATTAACAAGGGCTTGGATTTAAGCAGCATGGGGGCATCCTTAACAATAATTAAATGGCGTTGGCTAATGCAGACCAACTAAAACTAAGAGTAGTTCAGTGCTCACTCAGATTTGGCAAAACTAAAGGCTGGAGTTAGCACTGTATAACAGCTTAATAAAGAGCATTTGCGCTACTGACCATGGGTTTCAAGCAATACAGCAAATTCATCGTCATCAATATTAAGCTTGGCTAGCTGGCCTTTAAACCCGTCAAACTGGGCTTGCTGGCCATCTTTTTTGGCAAGGGCAGCAAGGCTGACTATGCTGGCAGCGTGCCTAGGTGTTTGTTTCAAAATGCGCTGATAAATCTTCTTTGCATCGTCTATATAACCTAAATGCTCTTTGGTCATGGCATCATAAAACATGGCCTCGGTATCATCAGGTGCGCTCGCGATCCAGCGTTTCACTATCGCCGTAAGCTCGCTCCATTCATTGTTTTGGAGCGGCAGCACAATCTGCATCCAATAAGGCTTATGTTCTAGCGACTCCTCCCAAAAAGCTGGCTGAGGATTGCTAATAAACTCAGTGACAGGCAGTTTTATCGCTGCCTTAACCCACTGCACTGGAATATTGTAGAAAAAAGCATGGCGACCTGGACTCTTAAACGTGCTTAAGCCGATCACCTCACCTTGCGAATTAAATAATGGACTGCCACTAGCACCCATTTGAAATGAAGCAGAGGTGCGAATAACCACGCTATCTTCAAAAGGATACAAGGCTTTAATGCTGCCCCAAGTGGTAAGCGGCTTAGGTGGCCCACCAGGAAAGCCTATCGAGAAAACCTCTTGCTCATACTGTAGATGCTCGCTGTCGCCTAAGGGCGCTGGCTTAAGCGGTAAGTACTGAAAATTAAGGATACAAACATCATGCTTCCAATCTGCTTGAATACCCACTGGCTGATAATTTTCACCCATGGCACCAATATCCATACCCACAGAGTTAGCAAGCACATGGCAATTGGTTGCGACTTTATTCTCTGCCACCACCACCCCTGTTCCTGTACTTTTACCGCCATCAGCATTAACGCTACGAATCTTTGCAATACTGGCTTTTAGCGTATAAACAAGTTCATTAGAAGGTGCAGCATTGGCGATGCCTGCTAATGTGAGTAGCAGGCTTAAAATCAAGACTCTCAGCATAAACAATTCACCCTAATTAAAAGAAACAAGCATCAGTGCATATCGCAAAAGCATATAGCGCCATCACCACCACGTTCACCAACACGCTTAGTCTATGTAGCTGTTTAAACCTATCGGTATTGCTCTGATCAGATGCCCGATTAATGGCTGGTGTGAGCAAGGCAAAATGCAGTGCAAATATGAAACCGCAAATAAAAGCGATAGGCTTTAAGTGCGGAGTATAAGCCAAGAAGCCCGCAACTTGAGATGCACCAAATAGTACAAGGTGATAAATCGGAAAAAGCTTTCTCACCAGCGCGCCAGCTAAATCTCTTGGTAACAAAGCAAATACCACAGGCAACACCACTACACTCACAAACAACATAATGCCTAACACAGATGATGCAATCAGTAATGCAAACATGAGTAAACCTTTTATTGAGTCAATGAATTTGTTATGTGACTACCACCTTTGTTTGATGGTTCAAATTTCAGAACATAAAGATGCGTCATGCCCTTAGAAACTCAAGGCCATGCTTTGGTCTTGAGCTGTTTAATCAGAAACTTGCTTAAATTAATTGAACCTAAGAGTGCTCAGGGAGACAAATCTAGCAAAACCAATCAATCATCAGGTCGCTTTATGAAAAAAACCCTACTCATCAGCTTGCTTATTAACGCTAACGTTGCATTCAATGCCAACCTTGCGTTTGCCCAACCTAGCATAGGCGAACTCTTGCAACTACACGATTCCATTGTTCAAATTTCCGTTGAACTAGAAAATGGCAATATCGGTACAGGAACAGGGGTGGTCATTAGTAATGAGTATGTTGTGACTAATTGCCATGTGCTGGCCAATGGCAAAGGTGCCAATGTTGCAAAGTATGGCGATGGATTTAAACCCATCGCTTTAAAAGCAGATTGGAAGCACGACTTATGTGCATTAAAATTTGAAGGCCTGCCATTTAAACCTGTTCCCATGCGTGACACCGCCACACTAGAGATTGAAGAAGAAGTGTTTAGCATAGGCTACCCTAATGGTAATAACGTGCCGCAGCCGTCTTATGGCAGTATTAAAGCCAAGTACCCGTTTGATAATGGCTTGATTATTCGATCAGATGCAGCCTTTTCGCTGGGCTCAAGCGGCGGCGCATTGTTTGACCAGAAATTCAATTTAATAGGCATCACCAGCTTTAAAAGCCCAGGCCCACAAGGCTTCTTTTACAGCCTGCCTGTAGAGTGGATTAAGCAACTGATTACGTCTAAAGAGTTAAGCAGTTTAAACACCGACGAATCACCTTTTTGGGCATTGCCTTACCAGCAACAGCCTTACTTTATGCAAGTGGTCATCCCTTACCAAAACCATGAATGGCAAAACCTTCATCAAATTGCTCAAGCTTGGACAAAACACGAACCCAATAGCCCTGATGCTTGGTTTTTCTTAGGTGTTGCTGATTGGGGGCTTAGCGATGCAGCACTGGCAAAAACCGAGTTTGCTAAAGCGCTTAGTTTTAATCCTAAAGATTTAGATGTGTTGATCAAGCAATCAGAAATTGCTCTAAAAGAAGTGGATTTTGACAGTCTGAATAAGCTTAAAGCTTCGATTGAAAGTTTAGATAGTTATGCTTCTGAGGAATTAGGCAAAAAGATTGATAGCCTCAAACAACAAAGCATTAAGGGCGATGCACCCAGTAAATAGGCTGATTGGCATGCTGATTAAAAATCAGCATGTGCTTGCGCCTGAGATTTTCAAGCGCTTCATCCTCAGAAATGTTGAGTTTCAGGGCATCTGACTTGGCGATAGGATGGGCATAAGTCAGCCAGCTAGGGTTTTCCATATAATTATGGTCGGCCATACAGCGTCGTATCACATTAAATTTCCGCCCCTCAATTTCCAGCTTTTGAAATTCAACGATGGCCTGCATATTCGCCACAGCATTATCGGCAATGCCTGCACACTCATTACCCACTCGGTCTAAGGCTGTTTGCTGGGCTTGCTGTGGCTGTGCTGATTGATGCACATTAAACCAATAAACAAACACTGGGATAGCAAACACCAGCAATATCAGCATCGGCCTTTTCATGGTGTTAAATCGCATTCTTCTTTAAATCGTCTATGATTTCCTGCGAGTGCCTAGAGGTATCTACACTCAAATAAACTTTGGCAATTTTGCCCGCTGGATTAATTAAAAAGGTGTAACGCTTAGCAATTTTAATCACCAGTAAGTTATTTAATGCACCATAAGACTCAGCCACCTTACCATCACTATCCGCAAGCAATGAAAATGGCAGATGGTATTTAGATGCAAACTTAGCGTGAGAGTCACTATTATCAATGCTCACGCCAAGCACTTTAGCACCAAGCTTTTCTAAGCTGGCAAGGTCATCTCGAAAGCTACAAGCTTCTTTTGTGCAGCCAGGGGTGTCATCTTTGGGGTAAAAATAAAGCACCACCCATTGCCCAGAAAAATCAGATAGTTTCTTTATTTGTCCGTTTTGATCTGGCAAGCTGAAATCTGGTGCTTTATCGCCCAGCTTAGGAATTTCAGCGGCTTGAGATTGATGCGAAATCAAAAAAATCAAAGCAACAATCGCAATCAGCAATAATAAAATCTTCATCAAAGCACTTCTCCAAAATCAAAATTTCTTCTGTAATGACAAGTATATCCATCGGGGAACTTCTGAATGTATTGCTGATGCTTATCTTCAGCAGGGTAAAACGCCTTAAACGCTTCCACTTGAGTAATCACTGGCGCACCCCATTGCCCAGAACGATTGACCGTATTAATCACCTCGTTGGCTATTGCTTGTTGTTCAGCATCCGTATAAAAAATCACTGAACGATACTGCGTGCCAATATCATTGCCTTGTTGATTAGGCCGAGTTGGGTTGTGTATTCTAAAAAACTCGAATAGCAAATGCCTTAAAGAAACTTTATCGCCATCAAATTGCACCTTGAGCGTTTCGGCATGTCCTGTGGTGCCAGTGGTAACTTCCCTGTAAGCCACATTAGCAATATGCCCGCCTGAAAAGCCAACCTGAGTTTCGACCACGCCCGGCAGCACTCTAAACAGCTCTTCCATGCCCCAGTAGCAACCACCCGCTAAATATATTGTTTGTAAATTTTTCATATCAGCTTGGAGTGTACTATTAATAAATTGTTCAATTGATAAAACCTTCTTCACAGTTTTAGCTCATAATCACAGTCAACATTTCTAGGGTACAACATGATTCTTTCCAAATTAGCCATTTATCTTTCTGAACGTGGCTTAATGCCAGACTTTATTATTCGTGCAGGCATACGTCATCTTTGCAAACAAAGGCTACATGAAATCGCCTCTAACAACAGTGAACTTGCAAGTGAAATGCGTAGTCTTTCTAACTCACGCCTCTACAATAAAAATT
>JBMSSY010000019.1:0-16253 GCA_049424605.1 Candidatus Methylopumilus sp. | reverse complement strand
ATCCATCTCTTCACCTCATATTTCAGTTAAGCACCTTAATTGCGTGCGTTTATTTTAATTCTGCTAGTTACTCAGAAATTGTTTGAATTGCGTAATCTAAAGCCAGTAAATAACCTTGTGCGCCTAATCCGCTAATCACGCCCACTGCGATATCTGAGAAGTAGGAGTGGTGGCGGAAAGTTTCGCGTGCGTAAATGTTTGATAAATGCACCTCAACAAAAGGCACTTTAATTGCTGAAAGTGCGTCGCGTAAGGCGACTGAGGTGTGTGTAAACGCAGCGGGATTGATAATAATGAAATCGACTTTTTTATCGGCTAATGCGTGCAGAGTTTGAATCAGTTCAAGTTCAGAATTGCTTTGCAATGATCGCAAAGCAATATTTGCTTGTTTAGCACGTTTGGCTAACATGGCATCAATATCAGCCAGTGTATTTTTGCCGTAATGATTAGGCTCACGTAAACCTAGCAGGTTTAAGTTGGGGCCATGTAACACCAGCACGGATTTTGAAGTTGTTTCAGCCATATTTTCGATGTTTCCAAAAACAAAAAAGCGTTTCTGGAAATTTTAAGTTTGTCGTAAATTAAAAGATATTCTACATCAATTTACCGAATTTTGAAGAAATTAACTGTTTTATTAGTTTTCTTTTGGGGCTGAAACTTTAAGAAGAGGAAGCAGGCTTTTTTCGAGAACTTGTTGGTTGATACGGCCTGAAAAATGCTTAACAACCTTACCTTGCGTATCAATAATGACCGTATAAGGCAAAATGCCGCGATTATTACCCAAGGTTTCTGCAAGATTCATCGCTTCCATATCACCAGCCAGAATAGGGTAATGCACGGGGGATGATAGGATAAATTCTTTGGTTTTTTCAAGATCATCGGTAGATAGGCCCACAATCACCATATTTTGGTTTTTATATTGGTCTTGCATTGCCGAAAGTTCAGGCATCTCTTCACGGCACGGTGGACACCAAGTGGCCCAAAAGTTAAGTACGATGATTTTGCCTTGCCATTGTTTAAATGCTTGTTGCTGGCCTTTAATATCTGGAAAGCTTGAGTTAATCAGTGCTTGAGCATTACTTACCGTTACAGCTTTGTCTTGTTGCGGGCTATTGATCGCGTTTGTTGCAAGGTTTTTTTGCAATAAAAACCAGCCAGACAATCCCGACAAGATCACAACAATTAACAGGCGATGGTAGGATTGCATTCATCTTCTCCGAGCGAATTTACTTGATTGAGCGTTTTAATAAAGTCTTCTGGAGGCTGATAGCCAATCACTTTGAGCGGCGCAATTTCTTTACCAGATTGATTAAAGAAGATGATGCCTGGGGGACCAAATAATTTAAAACGGTTTAATAAGGCAACATCTTCAGCAGAGTTTGCTGTGACATCAGCTTGTAGTAATACCATGTTTTTTAAAGCTTGCTTAACCGCGCTGTCGCTAAAAGTAAACTCTTCTAACTCTTTGCAAGCGACGCACCAATCAGCATAAAAATCCAGCATCACGACTTTACCTTTAGCTTGTTGAATATTGGCTTCAAGTTCGCTGATATTGTGGATGCGCTTAAAAGCCAAACTGGTGTTTGTTTTTTCACTTTTTTGGCTTGATAACCCAGCCAGTGGCTGCCATGGAGATTTTGCACCAGAGGCGGCACCAATCACCAAAGTGAGGCCTAGCGCTAAAAGCATAATCCCTATGCCCTTTAAAAATCTCGCGCTCGCATTGGCATCGCTAGGTAGGGGATCCAAAGCGTGCAGATAAATAGCAGGAATAATAAGCAGTGCGGCCCAAAGCAGCATTTGTAAGCTTGAAGGAATGACTGGCGCAATCATATAAATCGCTACGCCTAGCATAAGCACTCCGAAGAAGTTGCGTACCGTGGTCATCCAAATACCTGCTTTTGGTAATACATGCCCAGCCGATGCGCCAATCAGTAACAGTGGAACGCCCATGCCGATAGAAAGTGCAAATAGTGCAATACCGCCTAATAAAACATCATGTGTTTGGCTAATGTAAATTAAGGCACCAGCAAGTGGCGCGGCGACACAAGGGCTAACAATCAATGCAGAAAGCGCTCCCATGGTAAACACACCAATGAATTGGCCACCTTTGATACCGTTTGCAATATTCACCATGCGATTTTCAAGACGGCTTGGCAACCTCAGCTCATTAAACCCTAACATAGAGAAGGCCAATAAAACAAAAATAATAGCGGTAACTGCCAGCATCCAAGCGCTTTGTAGCGCATTACTGAGCAGTTGCCCCGATAAGCCTGCGGCAACACCAGCCAAGCTGTAGCTCAGAGACATTCCAAACACATAAGCCAGCGAAAGATTAAATGCATGTAGGCGTGAAGTGGCGTGGTGGTGCACTTTTTTATCGCCAACGATAATGCCAGATAAGATAGGTATCATGGGCAACACGCATGGCGTGAGGGCTAACAGCAGACCAAAACCAAAGAAGCCAATGATAATCAACCAAAGCTTGCCGCCTTTTAGCAATGTAGTGGCTTGGTCATCTTGAGGGTCATTAGTCGCTTGCTGGACTCCCGTTTTACTTAGTTCGACAATGATGGTTTTGTGTATGGGCGAATAGCATAGACCTTTTTCACTACAGCCTTGAAAGCTGGCTTGCAGTGTTATTTTGTCTAAATTCTCAGGGCGGTCTTTGAGGAAGATTTGCGCAACAAAGCTGTGATGGAAAACTTCCATTTCCCCAAAATTTGCATCTTTCTTAATCTCGCCCTTGGGAAAAATCACATGATCAATGCTGACATTTTTGCTTTCGAATTGAATACGGTCGCGATATAAATAATGTCCTGGCGCAACGGTAAAACTGGCTTGCAACGTGTTTTTATCTTGAGCGTTCACCACCAGCTTAAAAGCTTGGTCTGGCGTCAAAGGGCTATCATCCTGTTCTAATAAACTGATTTTAGTAGGCGATGAGGAGCTAATTTCTGTGGCAAGGGCCAGTGTTGGCGAACTTAGGCACAGCATTAGTAATCCGAATAAAAAGGCAGGTAGTTTCAAGTGTGCAATCCTAAAAAGCGCTTAATTATTAACTTTGGCTAACCATGCTAAATAAGCGGGTAAGCCACCCTCAATACTGACATAAATGATTTCGGGGAGTTCATAGGGATGATGGTTTAAAATGGCTTGTTCTAAACGCTCATAATGGCAAGTTGTGGTTTTAATCATCAATGGTATTTCATTGCTTTTTTCAAGCTTTCCTTGCCATTGGTAGATGGAAGTACATGGTGCCAAGATGTTAATACAAGCCGCTAATTGCTCGCCGATTAAAAATTCTGCTAATTTTTCTGCACTAGATGTGTCTGGCAGGCTAGTTAGCACTAAAATAGCATCATTGCCTGATTGATCTGGCATATTAAACGATGCGCTCAATGCGTAATTTTAGGGAATAATTCATGCGTTTGCTCATGCTGTTAATTTTACTCGCATTTCCAGTATTGGAGATATGGTTGATTATAGAATTAACAGCCAGATACGGCTGGTGGTTTATTTGTTATTTGGGGCTGGTGACTTTTTTAGGTTGGCGCCTAATTCAAGAAGAAAAACAAATGTTTGCTGGCCGCATGATGCAAACCTTAGCACAGAGCGCTTCGCCAGGTAGCGCTTTGTTTGGCAGTGTAAAGAATTTAATTGCTGGTATTTTGTTAGTGATTCCTGGCGTGGTGACTGACCTGATTGCTGTTATTTTGTTGTTAATGCCAAGCGCGCCATCGCCATCGGGTGCGGCTTTTAAGCAAGGTGCCGCCAACGACGATATCATTGAAGGTGAATATACGCGTGAAGATTAATATGCACGCATCTTTGTCAGCTTATGGATTTAAATAATAGGATTTTTCAAAATGTCGCATCAAGTCATCATCCAACCTAGTGGCCATGTTTATCAAGTTGCCGATCAAGAAACATTTTTGAGCGCGGCGATTGATGCGGGGCTTAATTTGCCTTATGGCTGTCGTAACGGCGCTTGTGGTGCTTGCAAAGGCAAAGTGCTGTCGGGCGAGCTTGATTATGGCGATTACCAAGCCACCGCTTTAAGCGAGGCTGAAAAAGCTGCGGGCTTGGCATTGTTTTGCTGTGCTAAGCCTTTGACTGATGCGGTGATTGAGTGTCGGGAGCTGTCTTCTATAAATGGCATTAAGCCGCGCATTATGCCAGCCCGTGTACAAATGATGGAAAAGCTATCGCATGATGTAATGGCGCTATTCCTTAAACTGCCGAGCAATGAGCGTATGCAGTTTTTAGCAGGGCAATATATTGAGTTTATTTTAAAAGACGGTAAACGCCGTGCTTTTTCATTGGCTAATGCACCGCATAACGATGAGTTTTTAGAGTTGCATTTACGTTTGGTGCCAGGTGGTGCGTTTACTCAGTATGTATTCAATGAAATGCAAGAAAAGGCAATTTTGCGTTTGGAAGGGCCTTTTGGCAGTTTTTACCTGCGTGAAGACAGCAAAAAGCCGATTATCTTGGTGGCAGGCGGTACAGGATTCGCCCCGATTAAAGGGCTGATGGAACATCTTTTGCATCAAAAAACGTCACGCAAAATAGTCTTGTATTGGGGTGCTAAAACATTGCAAGATCTGTATATGCCAAGTTTGCCCAAGGCTTGGGCGAGTATGCATCCGAATTTTAAATTTGTTCCCGTGTTATCAGAGCCTTTGCCAAGCGATGCATGGCAGGGCAGGACGGGTTTGGTGCATCAGGCAGTATTGGAAGATTTTGCTGATTTAAGCGCCCATCAAGTATATTGCTGTGGCGCACCAGTGATGGTGGATACGGCCAATGCCGCGTTCAAACAGCAAGGTTTACCTGCGGATGAGTTTTTCTCAGATGCTTTTACTTACGCGAATCCAGTAGCCAAGGTTTAGGCTAAGCTGGTTTTAGTTTATTCGTCTAAATCGTCTTGATGAACGCGCCGTCTTGCCCGCACACCATCAGCCAAGATTTGTAAAATAGTCAGCGTGTCATCCCAGCCTAAACAGGCGTCTGTAATGGATTTACCATATTCTAGCGTGCAGCCAGGGGTGTGGTCTTGGCGACCTTCATTAAGATGAGATTCCACCATCATGCCCATAATGCGCTCATCCCCCGCTTGCAGTTGCTCAGCCACATTTTTTGCAACCTCTAGCTGCAAGCGATATTGTTTGAGGCTGTTGGCATGAGAGCAATCAATCATCACCTTGGGTGATAGGCCAGAAGCGGCGAGCTCATTTGCCGCAGCATTGACGCTAAGGGCATCGTAATTTGGCGTTTTGCCACCACGTAAAATAACGTGGCAATCTTCATTGCCCGAAGTGGAGACAATCGCTGATTGCCCTTCTTTGGTGACCGATAAGAAATGGTGCGGACTAGCGGCAGCTTTAATTGCGTCCACTGCAATCCGAATATTGCCATCAGTCCCATTTTTAAACCCTACTGGGCATGAAAGCCCCGAGGCCAGTTCGCGGTGTACTTGAGACTCAGTGGTGCGGGCACCTATGGCGCCCCAGCTGACTAAGTCGGCAGTGTATTGCGGTGTAATGGTGTCCAAAAACTCAGTGCCAGCAGGCATCCCTAGCTCATTGACCTCAAGCAAGAAACGTCTGGCGATTTCTAAGCCTTCATTGATTTTAAAGCTACCATCTAAGTAAGGATCGTTAATTAAACCCTTCCAGCCAACCGTGGTGCGAGGTTTTTCGAAATAAACACGCATCACAATAATCAGCTCTTTTTCGTAGATTGCGCGCTGTTCTACTAGGCGCTTGGCGTAAGCAAGCCCAGCCTCTTCATCGTGGATAGAGCAAGGGCCAATGATGACCAGCAGTCTGTCATCAGCATTATGTAGTACCTGATGAATCGCCGCCCTGGTCGCCACAATATTGTCTACAGTTTTTGGGCTGGCTTGCAGGGTTTCTAAAAAATCAGCAGGCGGTCTAAGCGCTTTGATTTCTTTGATACGTACATCGTCAGTGGCAAATTTTTGGATGGGGCTCATTTTGTCTATTAGTTAACAGCTAAAGCGCTATTTTAATGCAAATCAGCAATAAAATTAGTGCTAGCACGATAATGTTGGTTAGCAGCAGTGAGTTGGCCTTTTTGCTCTAGTAGATTGGCAAGTGCCAAATGCCTTGCTGCGCTTGGTTCTAGACTAAGGCTTGCTTCGTAATACGTGGTGGCTTTGCCCCATAATTGCAAGCGTACACAAAGCTTGCCTAGGGTTTCTAATAAATCAGCGTCATTTTGATGGTTCATCAGCCAATACTCGGCTTGTTGTAATTGTTTGCTGGGCTCAGTGGTGACGCAGTTTCCAAGTAAGCGCACCAAGGCGCTAGACCAATGCTTAGTTAAATTCATTTCAATAATTTTAGCTGCTTCATCGTGGGCGCCTGCTTCGATAAATAGTGGCACAGCAGATAAGACTAAACGCTCATTAAATCGGTCTTCTTCGCTCAGTTTTTTCCAATAGGCGTTTAAGTTGGCGGCATCACGGGCATATCGTTTAATTAAGGCTTGATGCGCTTGCAGTCGTATCTCTTTGATTTTGAGCACTTCGATCACATCAGCTTTTTCGAGCAGTTTTAGAATACTTAATACACGCTCCCAGTTTTTAAGGCGTGTTTGAACCTTAAGCTCCATTGATAATGCTGGCTCATAATTAGGCTCTATCGTTGCCAGCCTTTGCAAGATAGTTAAAGCTAATTGATATTGTTGGTCATCTAGCAACATTTCTGACTGTGTTAACAACCTAGCAATGGCAGCTTTTGGGGCAAGACGCTCAGCTTCAGACAAAAAATAATCTCTTCGAGTTTTGTGTCTGAGCTTATGTGCGGCACGCGCACCGATTAAAGCGGTAAGGCCAGCGTCTTCGCCCAGTTCAAGTGCTTTGGAGGCAGTTTTTTCCGCCAAGTCGTAACGTCCCTCAACTAAGGCATGCAAGCTTTGGATTAAGGCTTGATGGCCTGCTTTTTTGCGCAAGCTTTCTTTATAAGCGCGAACAGTGGCTGGCAGATTGCGTGTGTAATGTAATAAGCGCAAAGCAAGGTGTAAGCAAATAAAACTCAAGCTGACCAGCACAATCAGAAAGTTTAATGAGGTTTCTAATCGGTAGCTTGGCGTTTTAATTAATACATAGCCCGTGTTTTCACCTGCCAGCAATGAAACGCCAATGGCTAGGCCAAGAATTAGCAATGTCCAGAATAGCCAACGCATTATGGTTGCTTTCTTATTTTTACATCGCGATTGGCATTTGGTACAAAACTTAATTTGTACTGATTGAGTAAGCGTAAGCTTTGTTCAATATCTGGCAATTCGGTGGCGATGTGGTTGCCAGTCAGCGTTTTGATTTCATCCAAAGTGTTTTTGGTGAGTGACTCTCGCACATCAAAATGCAGATTGATAGCGCTTTGTGCCGCAACTAAATCGGCCTTGTAGCTTATTTCATCATGCCTGAGTAGAGCAATTCGCGCCGTGAGAAGATGCAGCTTGATATTCTCACGTAAGAAAAAAGTTTGCTCAGGCGTGAGTAGCGGCGGCTCTGGGTGGTCAATACGTTCAATACGTATCATGCCTTTAATGTCCTGCCATATTTCTTGGCCTAATTTACGCCAAGGGTTATTTGATAACTCAGCGAGGGTATTGCTTTGCGGCGTGCTTGGATGACGGTCACTTATTAAAGCTAATTGATCGATGCGCTGAGAAAGATTAGCAAGTTTTAGGCTGATGCTAGTGATGTCGGCAAGCGGCAAGTTTTGTAAACGCTGAATATCTTGGTTAATTGATTTACTTAATTGCACCGCTTTTTGGCTATCAAACCCTTGCAGTCTGGCGTCTGCGGCTTGCAGTGCTAATAAAGCTGGCTTGATATTGCCTGCTAATTGTAATTGTTGATTAGCAATCACTAATAACTGCTCAACATCTGACAGCATGCGCTCTTCGCGATTATTGGCAAGCTCTTGATATAAGGCTTTGAGCGCGGCTTGCTGGTCAAAAGATTCGGTATATTTTTCTTCTAAAATTTCGGCGCGGGCTGCAATTTCACTGCTACGGGTGTCGGCGTTTTTAGCCAGCGCTAGACTTTGCTGGTTCTTTTCATTGAAAGCATCGAGTTTGCTGGCTAAAGCACGCTCAATAGCTTGATTATTCTTGATGCTGGATAGCCACAAAAGGCCAACAGCAAAGAGCGCAAGCACAGAAAGGGCTAATGCGAGTTTTAATCTGCGTGCAGATTGCCCATCGTGCCTAGATTCACTTTGCGTCACGGACTCTGCGGGGGTGTTTATTTCTTGGTTCATCGCGCTGTGCTCATTAGTTTAATCTGCAATTGAATGATGAAGTGCATGAATCAAACATGCCAACATTGCATCATCACCAGGGGCTGTTGAGATATGAACATTTAAGCCTAATTTGCTTGGTTCCTCAGCAATCCTAGCGTGATTCACGCATAGCTTAACATTTTTAAGCCAATCTTGATGGTTTGCCATGCTTAACAAATGACGCATGGCTTCTGAGCTGGTGACAACAATCGCATCCAGTGTTTTGGTTTGATAGTGTTCGCTTAAAACGCTTATGTCTTGTTGGGGGTTGATGCGTTGATAACACTCAGCAAAATGGACTTCTGCGCCACGCGCTTTTAGGGTGTCCGCTAAAACTTCACGACCACCAATCCCACGAAAAATCATCACTTTTTGATTTTTGACGTCTTGCATTTCAGCGAGTGCTAATAGCGATTCACTATCAAAGCGCTGATGCGGAATCAGGGTGTTTTGAATGCCGAATTTTGCTAACTCGGCGGCGGTATTCGGCCCAATGGCGGCAAATTTTAATGAAGCGGGAAGCTTGTGTTTGCTTAACAATGGCATGGCATTTTGTACCGCGTTACTACTAATAAAAACTGCCCAATCATAGGCTTCAATATCGCGGATGCTTGCTTCAAAAGCTTGGTAGTTGTTGAGCGGCGCGATTTCAATCAATGGAAAAGAGATGACTTCGCCGCCAACGGCTTTAATTAAATCGCTGAGCTTGCCCGCCTGACCTGTTGGTCTGGTAATCACGATATGGCGACCAGAGAGCGGACTGGAATTCATCTTGCGCTTAATGCACTTCCAATGCGGCAAGAATTCGATTTGCACCCAAAGCGATTAATTTCTCCGCAAGCTGTTGCCCCAGTTTTTCTGGCGCATCAATACTGCCAGTCAGTGCTTGTTTCACCATTTCTTTACCATCCACGCTTGCTACAAAGCCTGTGATGGTGATGCTGTTATTTTGCACTTGAGCATAAGCGCCAAGCGGCACGGTGCAACTGCCAGCCAAGGCACGGCTCATGCCGCGCTCTGCTTCAACGCAGGCAGCGGTTGCTGGGTGGTTGAGCGGTGCTAGCAAGGCTAGCATATCAGTACGCTGGGCATTGATTTCGATACCAAGTGCGCCCTGCCCAACAGCGGGAATGCTGTCTTGTGGTGAAATCAGTTGGCGAATACGGGATTGCAAGCCCAAGCGAATCAAGCCTGCTGCCGCAAGAATAATGGCGGCATACTGACCTTCATCTAATTTGCGTAAACGGGTTTGCAAGTTACCACGCAAAGATTCGATTTTTAAATGCGGAAATCTTGCTTGTAACTGGCTCTGACGGCGCAGGCTGGAAGTGCCGACGATACTACCTTCAGGCAAAGTTTCTAGACTTTCAAAGTCGTTCGAAATAAAAGCATCGCGTGCATCTTCGCGTTCACCAATAGCGGCCATTGCAAAGCCGTCTGGTAAATTCATGGGCACATCTTTCATGGAGTGCACCGCTAGATCTGCACGACCATCTGCCAAGGCTTGTTCAAGCTCTTTGACGAATAAGCCTTTGCCACCTATGCGCGCTAATGGCGAATCTAAAATTTGATCGCCAGTTGTGGTCATGCCCAAAATCTCAACCGTAGTCTGTGGATAAAGTGCTTGTAATTGGGCTTGAATGTATTTGGCTTGCCACATGGCAAGTGCGCTTTCGCGTGAAGCGATGACGATTTTTTTAAGGGCTGTGTTCATGCAGTTAAGCTTATTAATAGTGGTTGCGCTGATTTTAACATATCGCTGTCGCTTGGTTTGTATAGAAGCGCTTGCTCGGTATAGAAGGATGACATAGAAAAATCGTTGTTTTGCTTTATACTTAGCGGATAAATTCATAATTGATAAGTGTCTTTCAGCATGCAAGATAAATCACAACAAGATAAAGTTTGGTCTGGTCGTTTTAACGAGCCAGTTTCAGAATTGGTGAAACGCTACACCGCCTCTGTTGATTTTGATAAACGCCTCGCTGCGTTTGATATTCAAGGTTCATTAGCACATTCAAAAATGCTGGGCGCGCAAGGTATTATTAGCCAACAAGATGTTGCTCAGATTGCACAGGGTCTGCACGAAATTTTGCAGGAAATCCAAGCGGGTAAATTTGAATGGCGCTTGGACTTAGAGGATGTGCATCTCAATATTGAAAAGCGTTTAACCGATAAAATTGGTGACGCAGGTAAGCGCCTACATACTGGTAGAAGCCGTAACGATCAAGTTTCAACAGATGTTCGCCTTTGGTTGCGCTCAGTGGTTGATGATGTGATTGCGGGTATTCGTCAACTGCAAACCTCTATCGTTGATTTGGCAGAAACGCATTTTGATACCGCGATGCCTGGCTTTACCCATCTACAAGTGGCCCAACCAGTAACGTTTGGTCATCACCTGTTGGCCTACTTTGAAATGTTGCAACGTGATGCCGCAAGATTCGCTGATGCACGTAAACGGATTAATCGTTTGCCATTAGGCGCGGCGGCTTTGGCTGGAACGAGCTATCCGATTGACCGTGAAATGGTGGCTAAAGAACTGGCGTTTGATGGCGTTTGTGAAAACTCCTTAGACGCTGTTTCAGACCGCGACTTTGCAATTGAATTTACCGCCGCCGCTGCGCTGGTGATGACGCATTTATCTCGTTTCTCAGAAGAATTGATTTTATGGTCTAGTCCAAGATTTGCATTTGTAGACATTGCCGATCGCTTTTGCACCGGCTCATCTATCATGCCGCAAAAGAAAAACCCAGATGTTCCTGAATTGGTACGCGGCAAAACAGGTCGGGTTACTGGTCACTTAATGGCATTGCTGACTTTAATGAAGAGCCAGCCTTTGGCATACAACAAAGACAATCAAGAAGATAAAGAGCCCTTGTTTGATACAGCAGATACTTTGCTGGTGACTTTAGAAATCTACGCAGATATGTTGCGTGGTATTCAAGTGAATAAAGAAGCGATGAGAGCAGCAGCAACAGAAGGCTTTGCTACGGCAACCGATTTAGCTGATTATTTGGTTAAAAAAGGTACGCCATTCCGTGATGCGCATGAGGTGGTGGCTTTGGCTGTGCGTCATGCGGTGGACAAGGGCTGTGATTTATCAGATTTGCCTTTAGCCGAATTGCAAAAATTCAGTAGTCAGATTTCAGCAGATGTTTATCAAGTATTAACATTGGAAGGCTCTTTGGCGAGTCGTAACCATATTGGCGGCACGGCACCAGTGCAGGTTAAGCAAGCGATTGCGCGGGCACGTCAGGCTTTGGCGCAAAAGACCTTATAAAAATAGTTGTAATAGCTCGTTGAGAAATCGTTGGCCCATTAGCGTGGGCTGAATAATGATTTGGTTTTGAGTGCCTAGGGATTGCGTAAGCAGTCCCTTTTTCTCGGCCTCATTCAGCGGTTTGCTTAGCGCAGTTTTGTTTAAACCCGTTCGTTGTTCCAGTAAACTTAAATCTACACCATCGCTTAAGCGTAGCGCATTCATCATAAACTCAAAGCCCAATTCCTCAGTCGGAACTTGCCATTCATGATCTACCGCTTGGCCTTTAATCGCATGTTCTAAATAGCGGTTGGGATGCTTGTGACGAGTTTGACGAATAATCTTGTCATGAAAACTCAGCTTGCTATGTGCGCCAGCACCAATCCCCAAGTAGTCACCAAAAGTCCAATAATTGAGGTTGTGGCGGCATTGTTTGCCGACTTTAGCAAAACCAGACGTTTCATAATGCTGGTAGCCGTTTGCTTGTAAGACCTGCTCAATTTGTTCTTGCATGATTGCGCTGGTGTCATCATCAGGCAAGCTTGGTGGGCTACGATGAAAGGGCGTATTGGGTTCTAAAGTTAAATGATAGAAAGAAAGATGGCTTGGGTTTAAAGCGCAAGCCCGTTTAGCGTCACTGATGGCATCTTCAAGCGTTTGTTGCGGCAAAGCGTACATCACGTCTAAATTAACGCTATCAAAGGTAGCAAGCGCTAACTCGGCAGCGTTGATAGCCTCATCCTGATTGTGAATTCTGCCGAGTGCGGCAAGATAGCGATTATCAAAACTTTGAATCCCAATAGAGAGTCGGTTAACCCCCGCCTGTTTGTAGCCTGCAAAATGTCCCGCATCCACAGTGCCGGGATTAGCCTCTAATGTGATTTCCGCATCGTATTCAAGCGGGGTGAGCATACGAACATGACTTAAAATTTTATCAATCGCTTCGGCTGAAAATAAGCTGGGCGTGCCGCCACCAAAAAACACACTGCGGATTTTTCTTCCCCACACCAGTGGCGTGGCTTGTTCTAAATCGGCAATAAGCGCGTCAACATAAACACTTTCTGACCAGTTATTCTTATTTTCGTGGGAGTTAAAGTCACAATAAGGACATTTACGCACACACCAAGGAATATGAATATACAGAGCGAGTGGGGGCGGATTTTTTAAGCCAGAGATGGTATTACTACCCGCCAAGGGTGCTTTAGCGTTTGGCTGGGCAACATTTTCAATCGGAATGATAGGAATCATTGATTGTTGAGACTAGTCAGCATCTTGATTTTTATAAGGATTAACAAGGCTATCCACTAGCGCATGTAAAGCTGCTCGCATCTGCGCTTCAGAAACCTCCATCAATAAACCGTCTTCAAGCGCGTCTTGCGCTATCTGCTTAATCTCATCAAAGTTTTCGGTCATTACTTTCACTTTTTCGGTGCAAGAGACCACGCTGTTGTCATCGCGTAGCCATTTGGGCCAGCTTGATTGTTTGCCTGCGCTCATGAAGAAAGTCTTTCTAGCTTTTGCAATAGTTTTGTCATGGCATGGCCGCGATGGCTGATGCGACTTTTAATTTCTAAAGGAAGTTCAGCAACGGTTTTGCCAGTTTTTGCATCCAAAAATAAAGGGTCGTAACCAAAACCATCATTCCCTTTAAGGGCGCTTAAAATCTCGCCTGCCCAAATACCTTCGGCAATCAAAGGTTCAGGATCGTTTTCATGGCGTACTAAAACAATCACACAGTAAAAATGGGCATGACGATTTTTTTTGCCATCCATGACGGCCAGTAGCTTTTCATTATTAGCAGCATCTGATTTAGGCGTGTCGGCTGTTTCACAAGCATAGCGCGCCGAAAGCACACCGGGCGCTCCTTGCAGCGCATCTACACATAAACCAGAGTCATCTGCTAATGCCGGCAAACCCGTTAATTTACTGGCATGGCGCGCCTTTGCTAGGGCGTTTTCAATAAATGTAGCATGGGGCTCTTCAGCCTCGGACACTTTGAGATCGGCTTGCGGAATAATCTCCAAGCCCAGTGGCGCAAGCAAATGCGCTAGTTCTTTAAGTTTGCCTTTGTTACCTGAGGCAATCACTAATTTTTTGAAAGGCAGTTGCATCACAAATCGAGCGCTTGTTTTTGTTTGAGGGAAAGTTCTTTAATGCCAGCATGGGCAAGGGCTAGCATGGCGGTCATATCTTCATGGCTAAATGGTTCGCCCTCAGCCGTGCCTTGAATTTCTACAAAACCACCTTTGCCTGTCATCACCACATTCATATCGGTGTCGCAGCCAGAGTCTTCAATATAATCAAGGTCTAGCACAGGCTGGCCTTGATAAACACCCACAGAAATCGCTGCCACAGAGTCTTTAAGCGGAGAGGCTTTAATTAATTCTTTGCTGAGCAAATATGTAATGGCATCTTGCAGTGCAACGTAAGCACCTGTAATGCTTGCTGTGCGTGTGCCGCCATCGGCTTGAATCACGTCACAGTCAATTTGAATGCTACGTTCGCCTAATTTTTCTAAATCAATAATGGCGCGTAAGCTACGGCCAATTAAGCGTTGAATTTCTTGGGTGCGGCCAGACTGTTTGCCACGCGCTGCTTCTCTATCCATGCGACTACCTGTGGAGCGAGGCAACATGCCATATTCAGCGGTGACCCAGCCTTGGCCTTTACCTTTTAAAAACCCCGGTACTTTTTCTTCTACGCTTGCCGTGCATAGCACATGCGTGTCGCCAAATTTCACCAATACACTACCTTCAGCATGCTTGGTGTAATGGCGAATAATCTCAACCGTGCGTAATTGGTTGTTCGCGCGGCCGCTTGGGCGTGAAGTATTGGCAGACATGATGTTTCCTAAAAATTGTTTTTTTGACTTGAGGCATTCATTATAAGCTAGAAATATATTGTTATTCACGCCATGAAGCTGAGCAGATTTGATACCATCTAGACTCTTAAAAGGAATCACAGCTAATGATATATAGCATGACTGGTTTTGCCTCACTTGAAAGGCAAATTGCGAATGGCGTTTTAGTGCTTGAGCTACGTTCAGTGAACCATCGTTATTTAGAGCTTCATATGAAGCTGGATGAGCATCTGCGTAATTTTGAGCCTTTGGTACGAGAGATGATTTCTGCCAAATTAGGGCGCGGCAAAGTTGAATGTCGTATGAGTTTGATGCAGCGTAGCACAGCAGACAAAGCATTGGTATTGGATGAAGAGGTGTTAAGCAATTTATCTGACGTTGCTGCGCAAATTCAAAAGCGCTTCCCAAATAGCCAAGCCCTCTCTGTAGCTGAGCTTTTACATTGGCCTGGCGTAGTGCAAAACCAACAAGTGGATAGCGCACAGTTGGCAGAGGAAATCAAAACTAGCCTACAGCAAATTTTACAAGACATGACAGCTTCTCGCGCACGTGAAGGCGCAAAGATGAAAGCGCTTATTCTTGAGCGCTTGAGCGAGGCGGAACAATTGGTGGCCAAGGTTAAGCCCTTGTTGCCCGTTCAGGTTAAAACCTATCAAGACAAACTCACTGCTAAATTACAAGAAGCTTTAAAAAGCGTGGATGAAGACCGCGTGCGTCAAGAGTTGGTATTATTTGCTCAACGGATTGATGTGGACGAAGAGCTGACAAGGTTAACGGCGCACATCAGTGAAGTAAAACGTATTTTGGATGCCGATCAAGCGGCGGGCAAGCGTTTAGATTTCTTGATGCAAGAGCTTAACCGAGAAGCCAATACTTTGGGCTCTAAATCGGTTTCTACTGAAGTGTCGCAAACTTCAATGAGCTTGAAGGTGCTGATTGAGCAAATGCGTGAGCAAATTCAGAACATAGAGTAATTAAAGGCAAGCATATGTCAGGTAACTTATTTATTATCACTGCGGCCTCGGGCGCGGGCAAAACCAGTTTAGTGCGTGCGCTGTTAGCCGCAGATACACAAATCAAACTTTCTGTTTCTTACACCACCCGTCAGCCGCGTCCAGGTGAGGTCAATGGCGAGCATTATCACTTTGTAGATGAGGCAGCTTTTTTAAAAATGTTGGCTGAGGGCGATTTCTTAGAAAGTGCGCATGTACACGGCGCTCGTTACGGCACCTCTCAAACACGGGTTGATCAAGCTTTGGCTTCGGGTAATGATTTAATCTTGGAAATTGACTGGCAAGGAGCGGCGCAAGTGCGCAAGCTTTATCCAGCAGCCATCAGCATTTTTATTTTACCGCCATCAATGGCTGAGCTTGAGTCGCGCTTAAGAGGCCGAGGGCAGGATAGTGAAGAAGTGATTCTCAAGCGATTAGCCGCTGCCCGCGATGAGATGAGCCACGTGGGTGAGTTCGACTATGTTACAATCAACGACAAATTTGAAGAGTCGTTGCAAGATTTAGCGGCAATAGTCCGCACGCAACGCCTCAAATGCACTACTCAGTTAGCGCGACATGCTGCGCTAATTAAAGGTCTCATTTAAGTTTTCTTACTAAAATTCAGGAGTATTACCATGGCTAGAATGACAGTAGATGATTGTCTAGAAAAAATCCCAAATCGCTTTCAATTGACTTTAGTTGCGGCTTACCGCGCACGCCAATTAGCGAATGGTTCAGAGCCATTAGTGACTACCTACGGTCAAAAAGACAAACCAACCGTATTAGCCTTGCGTGAAATTGCGGCAGGTAAAGTTGGCTTGGAAGTA
>JBMSSY010000018.1:0-16458 GCA_049424605.1 Candidatus Methylopumilus sp. | reverse complement strand
GCAAATGCCCAATGAAGCGCACCCAAAAAACTCAAAATCACTACTGCATAAGTTATCAGGATATTTGCCCAAAGCATTAAATGTTGAGGATCAAAAATCATCAATATTGTTGAAGCTAGAATAGGCAGCAAGCCTAAGTATCCCAATAGCCGAGGCAATAAGTCTCTAGTTTGTATTGTCATTAAACGTGCCCCTTACTTTCAAAAGAATAAGTCCATGAAACTAATGTCATTTCTATGTGACTAAATCACTACAAAATATTAATGCAATTGTTAAAAGCCGTATGGAGTATAAAATGTTTAAATCTATTTACTTTGTTTTGTTAAGTGTTTTGTTGTTAAGTTTTAGCCTTTACTCACAAGCTTCAACCGAGCAACAGATTGATACCAATACATTAATCATGCAGAAAAACTATTTAAAAGGCATTAATGAATGTGCTAGCGATAAGACCTTCATCCCATTCATGAAATCTGCGTTAAAAGAAGCTAATACGTTTTATTCCCGTAGCAACTACGCGCAGGTCATTGAAGAAATTATATTGCAAAACCCCGCTTGCTTTGTATCTTCAACAAACAAGCTATCACAAAAAGAATGCCAAACCCTTAATGAGCAATATATTAAAGAGCCATTCTTCTATCCCCGAGCCATGTTGAGTGAGTCGCTGGGCAGAGTAAAAGGGCTTAATCAAAGCTGCATAGCAGGCTAAAAAAAAATTAAGCTAATACCTCAACAAAATGATCAAAAACATTGCTAGAAAAAATCCACAGCAATAAACGTATAAAAAGCCTACTCATGAGTAGGCTTTTTATTTACTTAATTACAGTCATTAAATTTATCTGCTAAATACCACGAAAAATCTGGTCACTCGCCCGTCTAATTTCTACCGCAATTCGCAAAGAATATGATTTAATAGTTTGCAGTAGGTTTACAATAAAAACTGATTTAGCGTTCACCTTAAAGCAACTCCAAGAACAAATTTTTAAGAAAATTACATCCCTTGCCAAAATATAAATTTAAAATTAAAACGAATAACAATATCGTTGTAGACAACATTTGCATCATATCAACTGACCAAAAATTAGCAGAGTCTAGGCTGTCACAAATGTATCTACGATATGAGATATTAGACGTGGAAGAATTAGACAGCTCAGTAAATGAAGTGATTACTTTTGACAAAATAATAGACTTGATTTCTAAGTAGTTTGAAGCAGCCCTTTTTTAAGTAATTCATCCAGTAATTCAGCGTAATTTTTAGCCCCAATAGATTTTGAGTCGTAAGTAAAAATATCTTGATGATTTTTAACACTCTGAGTCAACGCTACATTTTCATAAATTATTGTATTCAGTAGTTCATCCCCAAATTTTTGTTTAGCGTTTTCATGCATCTCCAAAGAAATCGTTCTTCTTTTATCAAAACGAGTGTTTAAGTAGCATCTAGCGACCCGCCGTTTAAGAACCCTCTCAAGGGCACTAAGAACAAACTCTATTCTTTTTGCTGCCTCTAAGGAAAAATGATCAGGGGCCATGGGAATAATCAATAAATCAGCGGCAAAAATAGCACTTAGACAAAGAACGCCCGTATTCGCTGGACAGTCGAGAATAATAAAATCTTGCGCAGAAATTTCATTAAAAACTTCAAGCCCTCTTCTCAACTTAAATAATATCTCTGGCCCGTTACCATACTTAGTTTCAACTTTAAGTAACTCTTGATGGGAAGGGATAAATTTGCCGATATTCTGCCAATCAATTACAAGATTCCGAAGCGGGATTTTTTGGGAATAAAACCCGAAGAGCGTCTTAGAGACATCTTCAGGATAAGATGCACCTATCTTGGTTAAATGACCTTGCGAATCCAAATCTATAAGTAAAGATGAGTGGTTATTTTGAGTAAGCCCTGCGCTTAGGTTAAGGGCTGTAGTTGTTTTACCTACACCTCCTTTTTGATTTAGTACAGCAATCGTCTGCACATAAGCTCCGAAAATCAAATAGTTAAGTTAAAGTCTACAAAATACACGGCGCCTTAAAATAAGTAAATACGCGTCGCTTTTATAAACCTTAGCCCTGTTGAAATGCGTCACTTGGGGTTGAGTGATTTCTGTGGTGATTCACACCACAGAAATGGACGTAAAAAAAGCCCAACCCCTTGTGAGAGTTGAGCTTTTAATAGTTTTTGATGCCTTGTGATACTTTAAAATGGTGGAGCTGGGGGGAATCGAACCCCCGTCCGCAAGCCCTCCACAGACAGTTCTACATACTTAGCTGTGTTGTTTGATTTAACTTATTCCGCACCAACGAGCAAGCAAGAAATAAGCGAGTTACCTTAAGGTTAATGAAGTGCTAAGTAACCCAACACATCACGTATCCCATGTATATGACACTGCCATGACTTTCGTCATCCACCCCATGGGAATGATGGTGCAGCGTCCAGCCGGATTAAGCGGCTAGAGAGTAAGTTTCGTCGTTTGCGACTATACTTTTTTCAGCTGTATTTACGAGGGAACTGAGCCTCGGTATGCCCTGCACTGCTTTGCAACCCACGTCGAAACCTAGTCAGCCCCGGGTAGTTTGTATTTCAGTGATAGTTAAATGGTGGTGTTCTTGCATATTTCAAGAGCCACCATTGGCCATCTGGCTTAATTATACGCGCTATTTGTTATGGGCACGAACAATACGTCCGCGTTCCCGTTCCCAATCTCGCTCTTTTTCAGCTTCACGCTTATCGTACTGCTTTTTGCCCTTGGCTAGACCAATTTGGACTTTGACACGTCCATTCTTAAAATGCAGGTCTAGCGGAACAAGTGTGTAGCCTGCCCGCTCTACTTTGCCAATAAGCTTGGCGATTTCTTCACTGTGTAAAAGTAATTTTCGCGTTCTAATGGCATCAGGGCGAATATGCGTAGAAGCAGCTCCCAATGGGGTGACATGACAGCCTATCAAATACACTTCTCCATGTTGGATGATGACATAGGCTTCTTTGATGTTGGCGCGGTTATCACGAATCGCTTTAACTTCCCATCCTTCAAGCACGATACCTGCTTCGTACTTTTCTTCAATGAAGAAGTCATGAAACGCTTTTTTATTTTGGGCAATGCTCATTAATACACGCGGGGCTTAAATAGCTTAAAATAGGCATTTTACTCTACTTGCCTTTGAAAAGATAAATTCAAGCTTTTGGGGCTTGCATATAAAAGCATAAACTCAACATGGTCAATGTTAAAAAAACTGTATTAGTCCATCACTCTGCCGCGCAGATGTTTAACTTGGTGGACGATGTAGAGCGCTATCAGGAATTTTTACCTTGGTGCGGGGGCGTGGATTTAATTGAGCGCTCAGAAAGCAGTACCACAGCAACACTCCATATTGATTTTCATGGCTTAAAGCAGCAATTCACCACGCAAAATGACAAGCACTTTCCGCACGCAATGGAGATGAAGCTCAAGGATGGCCCATTCAAGCATTTTGAGGGCCATTGGCAATTCATTGCCTTGAGTGAGGATGCCTGTAAAATTGAGTTTGATTTAGCATATGAGTTTTCGAGTGCGTTTTTAAGCCAGTTGATTTCGCCTGTTTTTAGCCATATTGCAAATACCTTTGTTGACTCTTTTGTTACCCGTGCCGACAATACCCTAAACAATTAGATTGAGAGCTTTTTTGTGAATACACATTCTGAAGAAATGATGGTTGAAGTTGCTTACGCGCTTCCTAATCAACAAGTCATCTTGCCCGTCAAAGTGCCTGCGGGGACAACGGCTGAAACAGCAATTAAGCAATCAGGCGTGTTAGCTAAGTTTCCAGAAATTGATTTAGCAGTGAATAAAATCGGTGTGTTTGGCAAACTAAGCAAACTTGACGCTGAACTGCGCCATTTAGATCGCGTTGAAATTTACCGCCCTTTAATTGCCGACCCTAAAGAAGTTCGTCGCCAAAGAGCGGCTGAGGGCAAAGTGATGAAAAAAGGCGGTGGTGATGTGGCCGAGTAATCGGCCTTACCTCTAAGGACAAGTAACTTTCATTTCTTTTTCAGCCGCGGCCATTTCAGATTTAATACTCGCTTCATCCAAGTAAGTACGCTCCCCTTTTGCATTTTCTTTAAAAATACTGCCTCCGTTTTTGAGTTTCTGTAGATTCTCTTTAGCGGTTGCGCATGATTTTTCACGGCCTTTGCGATCTATCTCTTGCTGCTCTGGGGTTTTATTGGTGTTAGCTTTGTCGCTTGCAGGAACTTCATTTTTAAGCAAACCGACACTTTTGGCCTGCTCAGCAGCGGTATCTTCTTGTGCGCTAGTATTGCTTACTTTTTTGCGCTTAAGTTGCTCATATGGCACCCCTGTTTGTGGCGGGGTATCTGAGTATTGGGTGACCGTGCCTTGCTTCCATTTATACACTTCGGCATAGCTCACTATTGAAAACAAAGCCATTAACAACACATAAAATAAAGCCAATAAATATTTTCTCATGATTCAAGCAGTTGGAGTGATTACAGGATGTTAAACACTAAAATATTCCACGGCTCAAGGTCAATCACCGCTTGAAAATAAGCATTCTGCACCGCCTTTAACTGACAGTATTAGTCACTTCATTCGCTTAATTAAAAATGACAAATTCATTAGATTTAAGTGGTATAACGATTTACCGAGCATCCACAAGTCGGTATAATCTTGTTTTGGAAGCAAGGAATATTCACCATGCGTTTGTTGCAAAATGCGCTTACATTCGATGATGTATTGTTGGTACCAGCGCACTCTAATGTACTCCCTCGCGAAGTCAGTCTCGCAACTCAATTAACTCGTTCTATTCGTCTTAATATCCCTGTCGTGTCTGCTGCGATGGATACCGTGACAGAAGCGCCACTTGCCATTGCCTTAGCGCAAGAAGGCGGAATGGGCATTATTCATAAAAACATGACGGCTGAAATGCAAGCAGTGCATGTTTCACGCGTTAAACGCTTTGAATCTGGCGTGGTCAATGACCCTGTCACTATTCAACCGCACATGACTGTGCGTGACGTTTTAGCGCTTACCCGCCTTCATAAAATTTCAGGCTTACCAGTGGTGGATGGCAGCAAAGTGGTTGGCATTGTGACTAACCGTGATTTGCGATTTGAAACTAATTTAGACCAATCCATCGCCAATATTATGACGCCGCAAGATCGCCTAGTCACAGTGCGCGAAGGCGCAAGCCGTGAACAAGTGATGGGCTTGCTACATCAGCATCGCTTGGAGCGTGTGTTGGTGGTTGACGATGCTTACAATCTTAAGGGTCTGATTACCGTTAAAGATATTCAAAAATCCAGCGACCATCCATTAGCCTGTAAAGATGAAAAAGGTCGTTTACGGGTCGGCGCAGCAGTGGGCGTGGGTGATGGCACTGAAGAGCGCGTTGCCGCTTTGGTTGAGGCTGGGGTGGATGCCATTGTGGTGGACACTGCACATGGTCACTCGCAAGGCGTATTAGACCGCGTTAACTGGGTTAAAAAGAACTTCCCTCAAGTACAAGTCATCGGTGGCAATATTGCAACAGGTGAAGCCGCTAAAGCCTTGGTGGACGCAGGGGCAGACGGCGTTAAAGTCGGTATTGGCCCTGGCTCTATCTGTACCACACGGATTGTTGCTGGCGTAGGCGTTCCGCAAATCAGCGCAGTCAGCAATGTAGAAGAGGCTTTACGTGGTACTGGCGTGCCATTTATTGCTGATGGCGGCATCCGCTACTCAGGCGACATTTCCAAAGCGATTGCAGCAGGTGCCTACTCAGTCATGCTAGGCGGCATGTTTGCAGGCACTGAAGAAGCGCCCGGCGAAATCGAGCTATTCCAAGGTCGCTCATATAAATCTTACCGTGGCATGGGCTCTATCGGCGCGATGCAAAAAGGTTCTAGCGACCGCTACTTCCAAGAAAACAATGGCAATGCAGACAAGTTAGTGCCTGAAGGCATTGAAGGTCGCGTGCCATACAAAGGCAGCATGATTGCCGTCGTTCACCAGTTAATGGGTGGCTTACGCGCTTCTATGGGCTATGTAGGTTGCAAAACGATTGAAGAAATGCGCAACAAAGCTGAGTTTGTGCAAATCACTTCGGCAGGGATGCGTGAGTCTCATGTGCATGATGTACAAATTACTAAAGAGGCACCGAATTATCATATTGATTAATTCTTAACCGACTTTTGTTGGGCAAACCACTTTAATTTTCATATTTAAAGTCGTTTGCCCTTCGTTATTTTTAGCGTATAGGCTTTTTACTTCTTATGTCTCATCAAAAAATTCTGATTTTAGATTTTGGCTCACAAGTCACACAACTGATTGCGCGCCGCATTCGTGAAGCCCACGTCTATTGCGAAGTGCATCCTTGCGATGTTTCTGACGAGTTTGTGCGTCAATTTGGCGCACAAGGCATCATCCTTTCAGGCAGCCATGCCAGCGTTTATGAACAAGACACAGACCAAGCCCCTGATGCAGTATTTACGCTAGGCGTGCCAGTTTTAGGCATTTGTTACGGCATGCAAACCATGGCGCAACAACTCGGCGGCAAAGTAGAAGCTGGAACTAAACGTGAGTTTGGTTTTGCCGAGGTGCGCGCACGCAACCATTCTGCGCTATTTAAAGACCTGCAAGACCGCACTAATGCTGAAGGCCACGGCCTATTGGACGTATGGATGAGTCATGGCGACAAAGTCACCGAACTGCCTGCTGGCTTCAAAGTGATTGCCAGCAATGACACCACGCCTATCGCGGCAATGGCTGACGAAGCGCGTCAATTCTACGCCGTGCAATTCCACCCAGAAGTGACCCATACCAAACAAGGTGATGTGATACTCCGCCGTTTTGTTTTGGATATCTGCAAAACCAAAGCTGACTGGGTAATGCGCGACCATATTGAGGAAGCAGTCAGCAAGATTCGCGAGCAAGTCGGCGATGAAGAAGTCATCCTCGGCCTCTCTGGCGGCGTAGATTCTAGCGTTGCGGCGGCCTTGATTCACCGCGCCATTGGCGACCAACTGACTTGCGTATTCGTCGACCACGGCTTGCTAAGGCTTAACGAAGGCAAGATGGTGATGGAGATGTTTGCAGGCCGTCTACATGCCAAAGTGATTCACGTAGATGCCACCGAGCAATTTATGGGTGAACTCACTGGCGTAGCTGACCCAGAAGCAAAACGTAAAATTATCGGCAAAGAATTTGTCGAAGTTTTTCAATCAGAGGCCAAAAAACTCGCTAATGCTAAATGGCTGGCGCAAGGCACCATTTACCCTGATGTGATTGAATCTGGTGGCGCTAAATCTAAAAAAGCCGTCACCATTAAAAGCCACCACAACGTGGGCGGTTTGCCAGAGAAATTAGGCCTAAAGCTATTAGAGCCACTGCGCGATTTGTTTAAAGATGAAGTTCGCGAACTCGGCGTGGCGCTTGGCTTGCCACACGATATGGTGTATCGCCATCCATTCCCAGGCCCAGGCCTTGGCGTTCGCATCTTGGGCGCAGTCAATAAAGAATTTGCCGACTTGCTCCGTCTAGCCGACGCTATTTTTATCGAAGAATTACGCAACACCAAAGATGAAGCTACAGGCAAAACTTGGTATGAACTCACCAGCCAAGCCTTTGCTGTATTCTTGCCAGTAAAATCAGTTGGTGTGATGGGCGATGGCCGCACTTACGATTACGTGGTGGCATTACGCGCTGTAGTCACCAGCGACTTTATGACCGCACATTGGGCAGAATTACCTTACAGCTTACTGGGCAAAGTATCTAACCGCATCATTAACGAAGTGCGCGGCATCAACCGCGTTGTTTATGATATTTCTGGCAAACCACCCGCAACGATTGAGTGGGAGTAAGCATTGAGTCGCGGTTTTGTTAAAGAAGATGATTTAGAGCTTGCTGGCACTGACTTAGTTGAGCGCCCGATTAGCGAATTACCCAACTACGTCACGCCGACTGGTTTAGCACAGCTCAAAGCCAGTGAAAGCGCACTACTTGATGAACGAGAGTTATTGGCGCCCAAAAAAGAAGATTCAAGCGCTGTTCAACGGCTCACCATGGTAGATAGAGATTTACGCTATATTCAAGCGCGATTAGAACAAGCGATTTTGGTTGAGACCTCCAAAGAGACATCGCCCAAAGCCGTGGTATTTGGCACAACGGTGACCGTTGAAGATGAAGCAGGCGATCAACATCAGTTTCAAATTGTGGGTGAAGATGAAGCCGATATTACATTGAATAAAGTGAGCTATGCCTCGCCGCTGGCCAAAGCGTTGATAGGCCAAAAAATAGGCGATAGTGTGCGCTGGAAGCGCCCTGCTGGCGACCTCAATTTAGAAATTATTAAAATTACTTACTAAGAAAAGAAATAATCAATGAATGTCACTACTGCGATAGAAACGCGCCGCTCAATCAAAGCTTACGACCCATCACACAAACTGAGTCAAAGTGAAGTCGAAAAGCTGATGTCACTGGCGATGCTATCGCCTACTGCTTTCAATATTCAGCATTGGCGTTTTGTGGTGGTGGAAGACACAGCTTTGCGTCAGCAAATTCAAGCCGTGAGTTGGAATCAATCTCAGGTTTCAGAAGCCTCATTGCTTATCGTCCTCGTCGCCGATTTGCAAGCATGGGCTAAACAACCTGAACGTTACTGGCAAAATGCGCCGCAAGCTGTTGCTAGCTTTTTAGTGCCTGCGATTAAGCAATATTACACTGACAATCCACAAGCGCAGCGCGACGAAGCCATGCGTTCTTGCGGCATGGCGGCGATGAATATTATGCTGGCAGCTAAAGAAATGGGCTATGACACCTGCCCGATGGACGGCTTCGATTTTGATGCTGTAGCATCACTACTCAATTTACCTGCCGATCATATTCCCACCATGTTTATTACCGTAGGCAAAGGCATTAAAGAGGCTTGGCCTCGCAGCGGTCAGCTTGCGATGGATGAAGTGGTCATTAAAAACAAGTTTTAATCTACTCATATTTTATTCAAAGACTTTAGGAATTAACCGTGCTTATTAGCAACAACATTACCATGCAGTTTGGCGCTAAGCCGCTTTTTGAAAACGTCTCCGTCAAATTTGGTGACGGCAATCGTTACGGCCTGATTGGCGCAAACGGTTGTGGCAAATCCACTTTTATGAAAATTTTAGCCGGCGTGCTTGAGCCGACATCAGGCAATATTGCGCTTGATAGCAACGAGCGTATGGCATGGTTGCGCCAAGACCAATTTGGCTACGAAGATCAGCGCGTGCTTGATGTAGTGATGATGGGCCACGAACAAATGTGGAATGCGAAATCAGAAAAAGACGCAATCTACATGAACCTCGAAGCGACTGAAGAAGACTATATGAAAGCGGCTGAATTAGAAGCCGTATTCGCAGAATATGATGGCTACACCGCCGAAGCGCGTGCGGGTGAGTTGCTATTAGGCGTTGGTATTCCGATTGATCAGCATAACGGCTTAATGAGTTCTGTTGCACCTGGCTGGAAGCTCCGCGTATTGCTGGCACAAGCTTTGTTTGCCAACCCAGATATTTTGCTACTGGATGAGCCAACCAATAACTTGGATATCAACACCATTCGCTGGTTAGAAGATATTTTAAATAATCGCAATTGCACCATGATTATTATTTCGCATGACCGCCACTTTTTAAATCAAGTGTGTACGCATACGGCGGATATGGACTATGCCAAGCTAACGGTTTATCCAGGCAACTATGACGACTTTATGGAAGCCTCTACCCTGGCGCGCGCGCAGCAAGCCAAAGATAACGCCAAGGCGAAGCAACAAATTGCTGATTTGCAAGACTTCGTGCGCCGCTTCTCTGCTAATGCTTCTAAAGCAAAACAAGCGACCAGCCGCGCCAAACAAATCGACAAAATTAAGGTGGAGGACATCAAGCCTTCAAGCCGTCAATATCCATTTATCCGCTTTGAATACGACGAGCGTGAAAAGCTACACCGCAATGCGGTAGAAGTGCAAAAACTTAGCCATGGTTTCGACCGTGTGCTGTTTAACGATTTTAATTTGCTGGTTGAAGCGGGTGAAAAAATCGCCATTATTGGTGAAAACGGGATTGGTAAAACCACCCTACTCCGTTGCTTGGCGGGTGATTTAAGCCCTAAACACGGCACTGTTAAATGGGCTGAAAAAGCTAATATTGGTTATTTTGCACAAGACCACGCCGCCGACTTTGAACAAGATTTAAACCTATTCGATTGGATGAAGCAATTTACCCAAGCAGGTGATGATGACCAAGTAGTCCGCAGCATGTTAGGTCGTTTATTATTCTCAGGCGAAGACTTCAAAAAATCAGTCAAAGTGCTTTCAGGTGGCGAAAAAGGCCGCATGATGTTTGGTAAGCTGATGTTAGCCAAGACCAATGTCTTGTTAATGGATGAACCAACCAACCACATGGACATGGAATCCATTGAGTCTTTGAATACCGCGCTGGATAAATACAATGGCACACTGTTCTTCGTCAGCCATGACCGTGAGTTCGTGAGCAGTTTAGCCAACCGCATTTTAGATGTGCGTGCTGATGGCATTATTGATTATTCAGGCAACTATGAAGACTATCTAGCCAGCCAAGCAATTGAATAAACCTATTGAATCAAACAATCTAGTCTAATTTAGACTTAAGCTAAAAAAAGCGGCGCAGGGTATCCTAGTGCCGCTTTTGTTTTAGCACGCGCCTGTCCGCTCAGTAAGCGCTAAAAAATCTAATAAGACATCAAACATTCACACTTTTTAACTAGACAAAACACCCAAACTTGGTGAAACTGAGCCGATGCAAAAGCGATATCTTTTCGGCATTATTTTAGTTGTCAGCTTGTTGGCTGTGACAACTTTTAGCCTTATGCACAGAGCGCTGCCCAAGGTGCAAGACAGCAAAACCCTAGTGGTGCTGACCGCTAATGGGCCCAATACTTATTACGTGAAAAGCGAAGATGAGTATGCTGGCTTTGAGTACGATCTAGTTAATCTATTTGCCCAAGACTTAGGGCCTGAATACGCTGTTAAATTCATCACTGCTGGCGAGTTAGGCGATGTCATTCCCAAGCTATTAAAAGGCAAAGCGCACTTTGCTGCGGCTAATCTCAGCATCACTCCGCAAAGAGCTGCGCTGGTCAAATTTGGCCCTAGATACTTGGATGTGCAACAACATATTGCTTTTGGGCTAGAGCAAAACGCAGAACCTAAAACCCCCAATGATTTGATAGGCAAACATATTCATGTCCCCAAGGGCTCTAGCTATGCTGAGCGCTTAAAGTCTTTGCAGGCCAACTACCCCAACCTAAGCTGGCAAGAAACGGGCAGTACCGATGAGCTCATCGAGCAAGTGAATATGGGCATGTTAGATTACACAGTGGCAGATGACCGCATGATTGATCTTTTACAAAACTTCTACCCCAATATAGGCAAAGGGCTTGCCTTAGGTGAGCCAGAGCAACTGGCTTGGGCGTTTCCCAAAAACGGTGATCCTTGGCTGTATGCAAAAGCGGTCGATTTTTTTAAAAAGATTCAACAAGATGGCAGGCTTAAAAATCTGATCGATCGATATTACGGTCATACAGAACGCTTAGATCCTGTGGACGTCAGCAAGTTTTTACAACTAACGCATAGCACATTGCCCAAATTTATTGCGCTGTTCAAACAAGCGCAAGAGCTTAGCGATATTGATTGGCGGCTACTGGCCTCTATCAGCTATCAAGAGTCGCACTGGGACCCTTACAACACCTCTCCAACCAATGTGCGTGGCATGATGATGCTCACCGAACAAACAGCCGATGCCTTAGATGTCAGCGATAGGCTAGATGCCAAGCAAAGCATTCTGGGTGGCGCGCGATATATCAATATACTTAAACGACAAGTGCCTGAGCATATTCCCGAACCAGACCGCACTTGGATGGCGCTAGCAGCTTATAACATTGGCTTTGCACACTTAGAGGATGCCAGAGTATTGGCAAGCCGCATGAAGCTCAACCCCGATAGCTGGGCCGATATTAAAACCACCCTACCTTTGCTAAACAAGGCGCAGTATTACAACACCGTGAAATTCGGCTATGCCAGCGGTTGAGCGCCTGTGATTTTCGTGGAGTCGATACGCACTTATTATGGGATTTTGGAAAAATACCTACCTGAACATCGATCATTATTACCAAATTTTGAGTTTAGCGTGTTTGAGTCCAAGCCTGCTGAAAGCAAAGCAAGCAATAAAGCCAAAGGCGCTTAGTTCATCACTCAAAAAAAATAGCCAGATTAACTGGCTATTTTTTGCTTCACCGCAATACGAACTATGAGGCAATCAGCGCTTTACCACCCATATACTGACGCAGTACCTGAGGCACCGTCACGCTACCATCGGCATTTTGATAGTTCTCAAGCACAGCCACCAAAGTACGCCCAACCGCCAAACCTGAACCATTTAAGGTATGCACCAACTCTGGCTTGCCAGCTTCATTACGGAAGCGCGCTTGCAAACGGCGGGCTTGAAAAGCCTCGCAATTTGAAACAGATGAAATCTCACGGTAAGTATTTTGCGCTGGCAACCATACCTCCAAGTCATAGGTTTTTGCAGCACCAAAACCCATGTCGCCTGTGCATAAGGAAACAACCCGATAAGGCAACTCTAAAGCCTTTAAGATGTTTTCAGCATGTCCTACCATCTCTTCAAGCGCTTGATTGCTTTTTTCTGGATGCACTATCTGCACCATTTCCACTTTATCAAACTGGTGCTGACGTATCATGCCTCTGGTATCGCGTCCATAAGAGCCCGCCTCTGAGCGAAAACATGGCGTGTGAGCAGTGAGCTTAATCGGCAAGCTTTCAAGCGGCACGATTTCATCACGCACCGTGTTAGTAAGAGTGACTTCAGAAGTGGGTATCAAATAAAGCATACCGTCGTTATGAGGGGTTTTGAACAGGTCTTCTTCAAACTTAGGTAACTGACCTGTGCCGCGCAAAGAATCAGCATTCACCATATAAGGCGTATAGCATTCTTCATAGCCATGCTGTTCAGTTTGCGTGTCTATCATAAACTGCGCTAATGCGCGGTGTAGTTTGGCGATTTGACCACGCATCAAGGTAAAGCGAGCGCCTGAAAGCTTGGCACCAGTATCAAAATCTAAGCCGTGAGGCGCGCCAACATCGGTGTGATCTTTAATTTCAAAATCAAACACACGCGGCGTACCTACTTTACGCACTTCCACGTTATCTTGTTCGGATTGACCAACAGGCACGCTGTCTTGCGGCAGGTTAGGCACATTCAGCAAGAAGTCCTGCATTTGCGCTTGGATAACCGCTAGGCGTTCTTCATCCGCTTTGAGTTGCTCTCCCAAGCCAGCCACTTCAGCCATAATCGCGCTGACATCTTCCCCTTTGGATTTAGCCATGCCGATTTGCTTAGAAGCCGCATTACGCTTGGCTTGCAAATCTTGAGTGCGGGTTTGCACTTCTTTGCGCTCCGCTTCTAGCGCGGTAAATCCTGCCACATCAAAGTCAAACTTGCGACTGGCTAGTTTTGCCACTACGGTATCTAAATCATTTCTGAGTTGCTGTATGTCTAACATGCGTTTTCCTAATTAAATTACTTTTTGCTGGCTTTGGCTTGTTTATCGAGTTCAGCCAAATGCGCTAATTTTTCGCTTATTTTACCTTCAAGCCCGCGATTTGTCGGCTGGTAAAACTTAAGCTCTTCCAAGCCATCAGGCAAATACTGTTCGCCAGCGGCATATGCGCCATCTTCATTGTGTGCATAACGATAGTTTTTACCATAATCCAATTGCTTCATCAGCTTGGTTGGCGCGTTACGCAAATGTAGTGGCACAGGCCGCGATTGGTCTTGAGCCACAAAGGCTTTGACTTGGTTGTAAGCCATATAAACCGCATTACTCTTAGCTGCTATCGCCAAATACACTACGGCATTGGCAAAAGCCAACTCCCCTTCTGGCGAACCTAGCCGTTCGTAAGTTTGACAGGCATTTAAACAAATCTCTAAAGCACGCGGATCGGCAAGGCCGATATCTTCAATCGCCATGCGCACCAAGCGGCGCCCGACATAAAGTGGCTCGGCACCGCCATCCAACATACGTTGCATCCAATATAAAGCGCCATCAGGATTAGAGCCGCGCACTGATTTATGCAGTGCTGAAATCTGATCATAAAATGCTTCGCCACCTTTATCAAAACGGCGCATTTTACTGGCCATGGTGGACTGCAAAAACGCCATATCAATTTGTTGAATATTGGCAGAAGATGCGGCGTTAAACAGCCCTTCAACAAAGTTCAGCAAACGCCTAGCATCGCCATCGGCATAAGCAATCACCTGCTCAGTTGCTTCATCGCTTAAGGTGATATCCACCGCCATGCTTGCTTGCGCCCTAGCCAGCAACTCAGCAAGCTCGGCTTCGGACAAAGCGTTTAATACAAACACTTGCGCACGGCTTAGTAACGCACTATTGACTTCAAATGAGGGGTTTTCAGTGGTCGCGCCAATAAAGGTAATAAGGCCACTTTCAACGAAAGGCAAAAAAGCATCCTGCTGACCTTTGTTAAAGCGGTGAACTTCATCAACAAACATAATGGTGCGGCGGCCCGATTGCTGTAGCGTATGTTCAGCACGCTCAATGGCTTCACGTATATCTTTAATGCCAGACAACACGGCAGAAATCGGAATAAATTCAGCATCAGCGGTATTGGCAATCAACCTAGCTAAAGTGGTTTTACCCACGCCAGGCGGCCCCCACAAAATCATAGAAGGCAGTTTGCCTGATTGAAACGCTAACCTTAGCGGCTTGCCCTGCCCCAGTAGGTGCGATTGACCGACTACTTCATCTAAGGTTTGTGGACGTAGCTTTTCTGCGAGGGGGGCTTGAGGTTGGTTGGGAGAAAAAAGGCTGTTCAAAGATGCAAATCGCCTGCTTTATTGACTCAATACATCAGCGTCAGCGGGTGGCGTGAATTTAAACACTTCGGCTGAAAGCTTAGGATTGCGCTGCACATTGATAAACTCAATTGAGGTGCGATTACCAAAACTATCCAGCAACTCCATTTCCATCAAGGCATCCCCTTTAAAGCCAAGAAATAGTCGCTCAAAGCCTGTTTCACTGGCTTTGGGGATTGCCATCACCCACTCAAGATCGCCTTTACGGTTGAACTCTTTAATGATGAATAAACGCTCCATTTCCTTACCGCCCGCTAATAGCGCGGCTGGTGTTGAACCCAAAGCTTTAGTAAAAGAGCGCACCGTCACCTGATTTAAATCGGGATCGTACAACCAGACTTTTTCACCATCACCGACAATTTTTTGCACAAATGGCTTGTGGTAATCCCAGCGAAATTTACTTGGTTTTTGCAACAGCATCGTGCCTGTCACTTCTTGGGTTTTATGCCCCTGTTTATCTGTGACGACTTGATGAAAATCGGCTTGCGCTGTTTGGATATTTTGAAAGTATTCTTTCATACGATCCAGCCCTGAGGCGCTTGCGCTTGGTAGCAAAACAGCTTGTAGGGCAAGGCATAGCAGGGCAAAAAATAATCGAGTCATGGTGGTTTTCATTCAATAAGCTTGATTAATCAGACTGTGTGTTTGGCGCTAATACTTCACGATTGCCATTGCTTTGCATGGATGAAACCAAACCAGCGCGTTCCATTTCTTCAATCAAACGTGCGGCACGGTTATATCCAATACGCAATTGTCTTTGCACCGCAGAAATTGAAGCGCGGCGCGTCTTTAACACAATAGCAACGGCTTCATCATACAGTGGGTCAGTTTCACCGCCAGTGCTTTCTCCAAACTCGCCGGCTTCAGCACCGTCTTCCGTGCCGCCTGTCAAAATACCTTCAATATAGTTAGGCTCGCCTTGCGCTTTCAGATGTTGTACAACGCGGTGGACCTCAGCATCGCTGACAAAGGCGCCATGAATACGTTGCGGATAAGTCGTGCCTGGCGGTTGATAAAGCATATCACCTTGACCCAGCAGTGCTTCCGCGCCCATTTGGTCAAGAATGGTACGAGAGTCAATTTTGCTCGACACTTGGAATGCAACCCGCGTTGGGATATTGGCTTTAATCAAGCCTGTAATCACATCGACTGATGGGCGTTGTGTCGCCACCACCAAGTGAATACCACAAGCGCGGGCTTTTTGTGCCAAACGTGCAATCGGTTCTTCCACTTTTTTACCGACAACCATCATTAAGTCAGCCAACTCATCAATCACAATGACAATCAGTGGCAGTTCTTCCAAAGGCTCTGGACTATCTGGGGTTAGGGTAAACGGATGGGTAATAGGACGGCCTTCTTTAATCGCATCGCGCACTTTGACGTTGTAGCCCGCCAGATTACGCACCCCAAGCGCTGACATCAGCTTATAACGCCGCTCCATCTCCGCCACGCCCCAGTTGAGCGCATTGGCTGCTTGACGCATATCGGTAATCACAGGCGCCAGTAAATGTGGGATGCCTTCATACACTGAA
>JBMSSY010000017.1:0-16661 GCA_049424605.1 Candidatus Methylopumilus sp. | reverse complement strand
GTCGTGACCGACTGCCAAGCTCTGCGCATCGCTCAAAGCCTGCTGAAACTTAGTGGTTAGTTTATCTACTCTCATGCCATTGCTCCATTTAGAATATTCAATACCGCCTATATGGGGCAGATATGCCTTATTTCAATGGGGGCGCTAGGCCGTTCAAAATTTACTTGCCCAGTTTTTGAGCCAAATCAAATCGACGCTACCGCTAACGGCTTTGACCTGATGCGTGTTGTCATAGTAATAGGTGCGCGGCAACTCACCATACCAGCGCTTATCAACGCTGTATCTTAAGCGCTCTTCATCGGGCTCAGAGAACTGCCAAGCTTCATATGCTGCTGGCAAGCGAATGGGCTTAAGCGCTTTTGCTAAGTCTTGTGCGGTGCTTAGCCCATCGACATTGACCAAGACTAATTGGATATTGGGATGCTGCTTAAGCAAATCCCCCAAAAGGTTAAGCTCATCCAAGCAATAGCTACAATCTATCGACCAAAATGCCAAAATCATAGGCTGGCCTTGATGTGCTTGCTCAATTGCTAGGCGGCTATTAGCGACAAATGGTTTAAGCGGCTGGGCGCAAAGTGGCTGTGTCAGCCATAAACTCATCAACAAGACTAATTTAAGCGCCAACTTCATGGGCTGACTTTCATCCACACCAAACCATCAGCCTCAGTGTTCCATGCTAAATAAGCTACACCATCCTTAAGCAGTAACTGTGGATAATCTGACCTGCCTTGCGTTTGCGAGAGAGTAACAGGCGCATCCCAAGAGCGACCACCATCACTGGACTTAGCCAGCCTTACCAGACTGCTGGTATCGTTTATTTCTTTCCAAGCCAGCCAAACTTGCTCGCCATTACTTAATAAAGCAGGATGACCTGCTTGGCTGTTGCTATCGCCAAAGCGCTTGGCTGGCGATGATACCCAAGCCTCACCATCCATGCGGGCATAAAATAAACCCGCCTGATCTCCGCCATCAAACCAAGCCATGTGATAGCCCCAATCGCCGCCTTGAGCAAGGGCAGGGCCATGATGTGGACATGCGTCAATTTTCCAATGCCCAAAACTAGCGCGGTGAATTTGCGGGCTGTTTTGTTGAGCGCTGACTTTAGCGATGGCATGGTCACGCACACCGCCTTCAAATAAATGACGCCACATCATCACTGCATCGCCCTGTTCATTCACCAGCATGGCAATACGGCAACACTCACAACTACTATCCGCCAATTTACGCTCCGCGCTAAAACTGGCGCCTTCATCATCAGAAACCGCGTAATAAATAGCAGCGCCGTCATAAGCTTGTTTGGTTTTTTGAGCTTCCAGCAAATCGCGCTTATCCACCCAAGCAATGTAAATACGCCCCGTTGGCGACAGCGCTAAGGCATCAAAACGGTGGGTAATTTCAGCGCGGTCTTGATGCACAATGCTTGGCTTGGAGAAGTTTTTACCACCGTCAACAGAGCGTGAAAACCAAATATATCCGCTATAAGGCGTTGGCAAAGCTTGTGTCCAAGTGAGGTAAATATTGCCATTGTTAGCAATCGCAATTTTTGGACGTGCCTCGCCATCAGCACCAATTTTTTGCGCTTGCTGATTGAGCTTATGTGGCGCGGAGAATAACAAAGGCCTATTAGCTGGCGCTTTATCCACCAGCAAAAAGCCATCTTTGACGCTCGCACGCCATAGATTGCCTTGCCCGTCCAAGGCCACAGAAACTGCCAGCGTCGGCCCGTGGTCATGGCCTTCATGCCCCACCGCTTTGCTTGCCAGCCCGATCAACATGGCTGCGCCCAAGATGGCTGCGCTTAAGATGAGTTTGATATATTTCATGATGTCCTATTATACGAATTTAATAATCAAATTTAATTTGCGCGTACAAAGTACGCTGCGGCAAGGGATGCGATACATAAGCTTTATCGTTGGTGAGATTATCCACCCCAAGCGAGGCAATCCAACGCTCGGCAAACTGATAATTGGCTTTCACATCCAGCAAGAAAAACTGGCTGGCGGCTTTGTAAGTATCAGGATTGCTATCTGAGTTATCCAAATTAATATACTGCCTGCCGCTATAACGCGCCCCAACGCTTAGTGTCAGACCATTATTCAGATGATAAGTCGCTACCGCTTTATAAAGTTGCTTAGGAATACGCGGTGCAATATGTCCGTTATTGGATGGCGCGGCGCGATCAAGCAATACTTTTGCATCTGTCCAAGTGGCGTTGGCATGAATATCCAAGCCAGAAACTAGTACATCTTGCCATTCAGTCGCGGCCTCCAATCCATAAGTGCGAATATGGTCTACGTTTTGCACATAAGTCGTTGCTGTACCAGCAGGAGCAACATTGGTTTGCGAAATCAAAGCATCATATTTATGTTCATTAAACGCACTTAACCTGAATAAGCCATTGGCAAATCGTCGTTCTGCGCTCAGCTCAGCAGAAAGCACCTGTTCTGGCTTCAGCTCAGGATTGTTAATTAGAATATTACTGCCGTTTGCCAACTGCTGATAAAGCTCAGTGACAGTAGGAAAGCGATAAGCCTGACCAAATGCCGCTCTAAAACCCCAAGCCGTTTGCGGCTCAAAACTGAGCGAGATTTTTGGCGAAAATTTATTAGCCGATTTGTCTTGATAGCGAGCAAGCGCATTGACTGTCTGATTACTACCTTCAGTCGCCTGCCAAAACTCCTGACGCGCACCATAAGTTAAGGCCCATTTTGGCATCAATTGCCATTTATCCTGCACATAAAGCGCCTGAGTTTGCGTATTGCCAGTAGATGACGCATTAAAGCCCGCCTGACTTAGCGTTGACCAGTCTGCGCTATTTTTTGTGATACTGCGCAATTGATAATCATCAAGATGGTAGCCAATATCTAGCGTGTGGCTTTGTGGGCGCAAAGTGCCGCGCATATCCAATACCGTCCAGCCAGTGCCTGATAAATCAGTGACCGTGCCAGTTCGGTTGATATATGGATTGCCAGTGCTGATTTTAGCGTTGCCGTTGAGGTCTTTTTGATAGTCATAATCGGACAAGCTTAATTGCCAATCAAAAAAGCCTTTGCTATTAGACTTTAGCTCCAAAGCCTGCATGATATGCAAAGCCTCTGTCTTGCTTGGGCTCATGGCTGGCAGGGTGTATTTGCTACCATTAAAGTTTACATCGCCTGCATAAACAGCGTTGCCGCTTGGATCTTTCAGATAACTCTGCACATCCGTCTTGCCATCAAGATCCCATAAACCGATGGTGTAAGCCGCTTTAATTTCAGGCGTCAAGTCGTAACTGGCTTTAAATTTGGTATTAATCTGCTCACTATGATCAATGCTGGTTGCACCAAAAATAACACGACTTTTATTTTTTTCACTGAGGTCTTGAAAAGCACCTGTGACAACCGTTCCACCAGAAGAGCTAGCTTTTGCATCACTCACGGCAAAATCCATAGGCTGACCTTTATTATCCAGCCTATCCACACCTAACCAAAAGCTAAAATCATTGATTTTATTACCTACCGAAGCGCTTTCATGATTGCCGCGATTTGTGACATCAGGGCCATATAACTTAAAGTTCTGCATAAAGCCTTGCACATTGGCATGCGACTCAAACTTCTCAGGCATACGAGTTTGAATGCTAATCACCCCACCGAATGAGTTACCCGCATAAAGTGAAGAAAACGGGCCGTACATCATGCTGATGCTTGCAATCTCTTCAGGGCTGACCATGCCCCAACGTGGCGGGAAGGCATAAGAGTTGCCAAGCAGATTGGATAGCAAAATACCATCGGCATAAAGCATACTTTGTGCGCTGGAAATCGCCCCTATGGTACGGGTAGCAATAATGCCGTTGCGATCACCAATAAAACGCTCACGCACTTGTATGCTGGGCAAATATTTCATGGCTTGTGCTGGCGTGGCGGCGTTAACGCTGTCCTGTATTTGCTGCTGATCGTAGGTTTCAACTGTGGCTGGATACTGCATGATTCGGCTATCAATCACTGATGCGCGAACCTCTACGTTTTCAATCTCCAGCGTTTGTTCAGCGCTGCACACTGGCTGACTCAAAAACGCAGCGCACAGCATCAGGCTGTTACTCAGCATAGTCATCACTTTGGCAGGCCAGCCACATGGGCTAGGCCTTAGCCCCATAGGCCTTGTTACTAGCTTATTCATTAGAAAATCCTCAATCTAAAATCAACAACACGATGCGTTAAATCATCAGCGCTTGTAGCGCTGTCGCATCCGTTAACACTACTTAGATTGAGATTGCAGGTGGGGCGTGAGCAGGGGGGCTAACTTGATAAAACGAACTGGGCAAAGCCTCAGCATAAAGTTGAATATGCTCAGTGGCATTGATTTGCGCCAAAAATAAGGCGCTTGGGCTGGCCATGATGGCAACGCTAGCCACATGGCTGGCGCAATAAGGGCAATGTTCAAAGTGCATTGCCGCTTGGTTTTGGCTGGGAGCTGGCTGTGTATCGCTGCTTAAATCAAGCGCGACCATGTGTTTTGCGCCTTGGGCGCTACAAATTTCTTGCGACAAAGTCGTTTGATGATGATTAAGCACTATGGCCTGAGAAATGCTAGGCGCCAGCGATGCAAACAGCACCGCCAAGATGGCAATCCAACTGCTTAAGCTCTTTGTATAGCGCGTTAACATGAATGAATTATATCCTGTAAGCGGCGATTATTGTGCGGCTAAAAATCATCTTGCAGTAAGGGCGCTAATGGCGAATTGGTGGTTTTTTAAAACTATCAAGTAACAGCAAAGCGACACCGCCCGTAATCGCTGAATCCGCCACATTAAAGGCAGGCCAATAATATGCTTGATAATGGAAAAACAAGAAATCAAGCACATAGCCCAAAGTCAGCCTATCGTAGAGATTGCCTAGCGCCCCGCCCAATACTAAAGCCAATGCCAAGCAAAATAGCTTTTGCTCAGCATTTTTACGCAGTAAGTAAATAATCACCGCTGAAGCCGCAATGGCGATACCAGTAAAAAAGAAATGTTGCCAGCCGCCTTGATTGGCTAAAAAGCTAAAAGCCGCGCCTGCATTGTGAAAGCGCACCAAGTCAAAAAAAGAGGTGATAGGCAGGCGGTCACCATATTGGAACGCCTGCTGAATAAGATGCTTGGTATAAATATCAATGGCGACGACCACAGCGCTCAGGCTTAACCATTTACGCATAAGTTCGCTTCTCACCTTGACCAAACAAATTGCTTACACAGCGAGCGCATATGCTTGGATGCTCAGCATCTGCGCCTACATCCTCACGATAATGCCAGCAACGCTCACATTTTGCGTGTTTGCTCGCCGCCACCTTAAAGCTCAAAGCGCCAGCTTGCTTCTCGACTTTGGCTTGTGAAGTAATAAAGATAAAGCGCAGCGCATCTTCCATACGTGCAAGTGCATCATAAGCTGGGCTATCAACAGCAATGGTAATTTCAGCCTGCAATGATGAGCCTACTTCGCCTAGGCCACGTTTTTCTTCAATCGCCTTATTGGCTAAAGCACGCACTTGGATAATGCTTTCCCAGTCGGTGATTTGCGCAGCGCTTAAACCGTGTGCTGGTAAGTCATACCAAAGCTCTTCAAATACCGTGGCATTTTTATCCAAGCCTAAAGTCTGCCAAACTTCATTCGCAGTAAAGCTCAGAATAGGCGCCATTAAACGCATCATGGCTTGTGTGATGTGATATAGCGTACTTTGTGCGGCACGGCGGGCGTGTGATTTTTCGCCCGTGGTGTAGAGACGATCTTTTAGAATATCTAAATAAAAACTGCCCAAATCTTCGGAGCAGAAAGCCACAAATTTTTGTACCGCCAAATGAAATTCGTAACGCTCATAATCCGCCAAAATTTCTGTTTGTAATTGCTCAGTCAAAGCCAAGGCATAACGGTCAATTTCTAGCCATTGCTCGGTAGGCAATAAATCTTTGCTTGCATCAAAGTCTGCTAAATTCGCCATTAAGAAACGTAAAGTATTGCGAATACGACGATAGCTTTCTGCCACACGTTTGAGAATTTCATCAGAAATAGTCAACTCGCCTGAGTAGTCAGTTGATGCCACCCACAAACGCAAAATATCCGCGCCGTAAGTATCCATCACCTTTTGTGGCGCAACCACATTGCCTTTAGATTTACTCATTTTGTGACCAGCACCATCCACCACAAAACCATGCGTGAGCAAGGCCTTGTAAGGCGCTCTGCCATCAATCGCACAACCCGTTAACAGTGAGCTTTGGAACCAGCCACGATGTTGGTCTGAGCCTTCTAAATACAAGTCGGCTGGATGTTGTAATTCAGGACGACGTTTTAGCACTGCCGCATGGGTGCTGCCTGAATCAAACCAAACATCTAAAGTATCAGTGACTTTTTTGTATTGCGCTGCGTTTTCAGGCGCGTGCTTGGCCAAGAAAGCCGCACCATCCAAACTAAACCAAGCTTCAACACCTGTTTGCTCAGTGAGCAAAGCAGCTTGTTCTAACAAATCGGCCGTTTGTGGATGCGGCTCGCCTGTTTCTTTATGCACAAACAGCGGCATAGGCACGCCCCAGTTACGTTGGCGCGAAACGCACCAATCAGGGCGGTTTTTAATCATCGCCTCTAAACGCGCACGACCCCAGCTTGGGAAAAATTCGGTTTGATCAACGGCTGTATTGGCATATTCACGCAAGCTTTTACCTGTTGCATCGGTTTCATTCATGCCAATAAACCATTGATGTGTCGCCAATTGCATCAGTGGTGTTTTATGGCGCCAACAATGTGGAAAGCTATGATTTAAGCGTGCGCTGGCAATTAAGCTACCGTTTTCTTGCATTAAATTTAGGATGACTTTATTTGCATCTTGACGACTTAAACCACGAATCGCCTCAAGCTCCACTAAATCGCTAGTAAAGAATTTACCATCTGCACCAATCAGCACGCGTGGTTTTTCATTAGGGAAATTAGCCCGCATCACCAACCAGTCATCATTACCGTGTGCGGCGGCGGTATGCACCAAGCCTGTACCTGCATCGGTGGTGACGTGCTCGCCGCAAATGATAGGCACTTGGCGCTTATCAAACGGATGGTTTAATTGAATACTCTTTAAGGCAGAGCCTTGGCATGAGGCAAGGGTTTTAGCACCCTCTTCACCATAACGCGCTAAGGTCGCTTGAGCCAAATCATGCCCTAGGATTAAGTAGCCTTTGCTAGTGTGAATAAGGTCATAGTCCAACTCAGGGTGTACGCTTACCGCTTGGTTGGCGGGTAGAGTCCAAGGTGTTGTTGTCCAAATCACCGCATAAACATCAGCGGATACTTCAACCCCAAATGCTTTGCTTAAAGCCGCTTTATCCACTACTTTAAAGCCTACATCAATGGCGGGGGAATTCACGTCTTCATATTCAACTTCTGCCTCTGCCAATGCAGCGCCACAATCCACGCACCAATGCACAGGTTTACTGCCTTGGTATAAATAGCCATTTTTATAGATATCGCCCAAAGCACGCATAATGTCGGCTTCGGTTTTAAAGTCCATGGTGAGGTAAGGATGATCCCAATCGCCCAACACCCCCAAACGCACAAAGTCTTTCTTTTGGCGTTCAACTTGTTCTTTTGCATACTCACGGCAAAGCTCGCGGAACTTGGCTGGTGCAATTTCTTTACCGTGAGTTTTTTCAACCATTAACTCAATCGGCAGGCCGTGACAATCCCAACCCGGGACATAAGGCGCATCAAAACCGCTCATAGTTTTGGATTTAACGATGATGTCTTTTAGAATTTTATTCACCGCGTGACCGATATGAATATCGCCATTTGCATAAGGTGGGCCATCATGCAAAATGAATTTTTTAGCGCCAGCACGGGCTTGGCGTATACGCTGATACAGCTTTTTATCTTGCCATTCTTTGAGCCAAGCTGGCTCACGCTTAGCCAAGTCGCCACGCATCGGGAAGCTAGTCTCAGGCAGATTGAGCTTATATTTAGAGTCTTGTTTTGAATCTTCGGTCATTACTAACTTTCAGTTTTTTGATTGCTTTAAATTTAATTGCTTTAAACTTGATTAAAAAATGCGCGCGCCACTTGCGCGTCTTTTGCAATTTGGGCTTTGAGTGCGTCTAAGCCATCAAATCTCATTTCATCTCGAATCTTATGATAAAACTCGACATGCACATGCTGATCGTACAAATCGCCATCGAAATCAAACAGATGCACTTCTAACAACAATTTAGGTACACCAGCAATGGTCGGTCTTACCCCTAAATTTGCTACCCCAATGCAAGCGTCTAATTTTACTGCATACACGCCAGTTAAGGCAGGTCGTTCGTGTCGCATATGCACATTTGCGGTTGGAAAGCCGAGTTTTCGCCCCAACTGCGCGCCATGTACCACTTTTCCGCTAATGCTGTAGGGGCGTCCGAGTAGATTTTTAGCAACATCAAGCTTGCCTGCCGCCAACGCATTTCTGACTCGCGTGCTTGAAACACGCTCGCTATCGCCTAGCGATTGAATGTCTTGATCGCTTAAATTCACTTGCGGCAAACTAATCAGCTTGAGCCCTGCTTGGGCAATATCCACCACACCACCACGGCGACCCGCGCCAAATCTAAAGTCTTCGCCAACCAAAATGGTATTGGCATTGAGGGCATTGATTAAAATATCATGTATAAAAGCATCACTACTTAAGCTGGCAAAACGCTGGTTAAAGCGGCATAAATAAACAATATCCACGCCTGCATCAGCAAATCTTTCCAATTTTTCTCTTAAGGAGGTCAGTCTTGCTGGCGCCGTTTCAGGCGCAAAAAACTCGCGGGGATGCGGCTCAAAAGTCATCACTGCGGTTTGCAAACCCTGACTGCTGGCAACCGCTTTTAGCTCTTTGAGCAATGCTTGATGCCCCAAATGCAGGCCATCAAAATTACCGATGGCTAATGCACAAGGCGCATTATTTTTTTGTGGAAAATGTCTAAGAATTTGCATCGTTAAATAATCGTTAAATAACAGTGCGCTTAATAAAATCTTTCACCCGTATGCCAAGCACCCATAGCACAAAGAAATAGGTCGTTGAGCCTAGTACCAGCAATAGCAACAAATGTAGCAACTTAGGTAGCAGCTTATACGTCATCCAAGTAGCATCAGGGCCTGCGGCAAGGTGTAGCACTAGCGCCATTGTGCCAACCGCTATCGCTAGCTTGATCATAAAAGCGTACCAACCCGCCTGTGGCTTAAACACCCCTGCTTTACGCAAGTAAAAATAGAGTAAACCTGCGTTCATACAAGCGCCCAGACCAATTGCCAAAGCTAAGCCTGCATGTTTAAAAGGCCCAATAAAGACTAAATTCATTAGCTGAGTTGAGGCCAAGGTAAATAATGCGATTTTGACTGGGGTTTTAATATTTTGGCGCGAGTAAAAAGCTGGCGCGAGCACCTTAACCAAAATCAACCCTAACAAGCCTAGGCTATAGGCGATTAAAGCTTGGCGTGTCATTTCCACATCCAAGGCACTAAAAGCGCCATAGTGAAATAAACCTGTGACCAGCGGCACTGAAAGCACAGCCAAAGCAACCGCGGCTGGCAGGGCAAGAATAAAGGTGAGTCGTAAACCCCAATCTAACAACTGAGAATATTCACCATCGGCTTTATCAGCATAACTTTTGGCTAAACTAGGCAATAAAATAGTGCCTAGCGCCACACCCAAAACACCCGTTGGAAACTCCATTAAACGGTCTGCGTAATACAGCCAAGAAACGCTACCCGTGGCTAAAAATGAAGCGAAAATCGTGTTAATCAGCAGGGAGATTTGCGCAATCGACACCCCAAAAATCGCTGGCCCCATCAGCTTTAAGATACGCCAAACGCCTTCATCTTTGAGGTTGATTTCAAAATGAGGCACCAGACCAAGCTGACGCAAATAAGGCAGTTGATACAGCAACTGCGCAACGCCACCTACAAACACCGCCCAAGCCAAAACCATTACCGAATGTTCAAAATAAGGCGCAACCAACAATACTGCGGCAATAAATGAAAGATTGAGCCAGACAGGCGTCATGGCGGGCACACTAAAATTGCCGTAGGTGTTCAACACGCCACCAGCCAGTGACACTAAAGAAATAAAGAAAATATAAGGAAAGGTAATCCTTAATAGATCAATGGTTAAATCAAATTTTGCTTTATCTGCCACAAAGCCTGGCGCACTGACTTGCACCACCCAAGGCGCAGCCAACATGCCCAAAATGGTGATGACTACCAAAAATAGTCCAAGCAAGGTGGCGACATGGTTAATCAGCGCTTTAGTTTCATCAATGCTGCGTTGTTTTTTGTACTCCGCCAAGATAGGCACAAAGGCTTGAGAAAAAGCGCCTTCGGCTGAAATACGACGTAATAGATTGGGGATTTTAAAGGCGACAAAGAAGGCATCGGTTTCAACGCCAGCGCCAAACACGCGCGCAATCAAGGTGTCGCGAACGAAACCTAAAATGCGAGAGAGGAAGGTCATGCTCCCAACAGTAGCAAGTGCTTTAAGCAGATTCATGCGTGTGTATATTGTCGTGTAAAATGCGGTTGAAATCAGGGTTGATTTTAGCATGTTGGGGGCAAATCCCCGCACCCAATTGCTGATAAGCACATCATCCACCCAAAGATGATGCAAATAAGCCTAATTTAACACTGACAATATCTTGCAAAAGCCTGAATAAAACGATAAGATGCTCGGCTTCGTATTTTGTTAATTAGGAAAATTCATGGCTAATACCGCGCAGGCAAGAAAACGTGCTCGTCAGGCAGTTAAGCAACGCGCCCATAACGCCAGCTTGCGTTCTACTTTGCGCACCGCGATCAAAAAGATCATCAAAGCGGTAGAAGCTGGTGACAAAGGTGCTGCTCAAGCTGCATACTCTGAAAATGTGAGCGTTATTGATCGCATTGCAGACAAGAACATTATTCACAAGAATAAAGCTGCTCGTCATAAGAGCCGTTTGAACGCTTCAATTAAGGCAATGGCTTAATAGTCTTGTTTTAAATAGCATCAAACGAAAAAGCCGAACTTTATGTTCGGCTTTTTTATTGTCTAAAAATTGTCACCTGCCCTAGGGTTTCCTCAGCCCAAACCTTGTAGCGTAATGGCTCACAATCTATACTCAGCGCGGGATTGTAAGCGACTGCAAATAGTAAAAATGAAAATTAACGATGCCATTACTAAAGAGGATTTAAAGGTGCTTAAAAAGCTCATTTTAATAACAGTATTTTTGGCAATCACAGCTTGTGTCCCTATGTATAGCGAAACCCCAATTGCCAAAAACTTTGCCACCAGCCATCAAGAAAAATTACAAGCGGCCTCTCACTGGGCAATCATTACTCAGGACTTATCAAGACGTTTGCAAGAAGGCCTAGCGAACAAGGTTAGAAAAACCCAAGCGGTGTATGTTTCAACAAAAGAGCCTTCGGAGTTTAATCAGGCGGTTGTCGCTGAGCTGATTTCATCGTTACTGGCTAAAAATTACAGCGTCGTCAAATCCCCGAAAAATGCCATTAAAATTGATGTGAGCACCCAAGTATTAAGCTTTTCCGCAAAAAGAATACAAGCCCACCGCATTGGCATTCCAACTTTTATCACCGCTGGGCTTTGGGCGCTGTCGGAGAGTAATCAATCTGTTACCCCTTCTGGACTTGCCTCAACTTTTTTTATAGGCTCTGACGTGGAAACCTATGTCGATAACGACCATGCAAAAGGCCCCACGCCAAAAACAGAAATCATCATTAATCTTTCAGCCTTCAATGGTGACCGCTATTTAGCAACATCGACAAGCACTTATTATGTTTCAGACACCGACAAATGGTTATATCAAGCGGCAGCAACTAAATCTTTTAGCGTCATCGGGAGCAATTAATGCAATGTAAAATTTTATACCCGCTGATTAGCGCCGTATTATTGAGCGCATGTGGTGGTGCCGAAACCAATCCTGTTGTTAAAAAGCCAACGCATAGTTACGCCAGTGTTGCAAACAGCCCTTTTATATCAACAAACTACAAGGCAGCTGATGCGCTCATCGCGCAAATTGGTGATAGATTAAATCCCAACCAGCCTATGATTATTGCCACCATGGTCAATATAGATGAACTTGCCAGTTCTTCGACTTTTGGGCGTTTGGTGTCGGAGCAGGTCTCTGCTAGATTCTCGCAGGCGAAATTTAGCATGATAGAAATGAAGTTCCGTGATTATGTTTATATGAAACAGGATCAAGGCGAGTTGTTGCTAACAAGGGAAATTAAAGATGTTGCTAAGAACTACAATGCGCAAGCGGTGATTGTGGGCACTTATGCAATGAGCGAAGACAGTGTTTACGTTAATCTCAAGGTGATTCAACCTAACACTAATATTGTGTTAGCTGTGCATGACTACGAATTTCCGATGGATGACAATATCAAGTCCATGACAAGGCCACAGGCTAGAAAATACTAGTAGCGCTTTGCTAGGAGTAAAGCTCGCTCGTAGCGTTTGCCAACTTATCCAATACCAAGCTCTTGACGGGCTTTAATCGCGCCAACAATCACTGTTTCTTGGTCTGCGCCAATCACGGTATAGTGCCCCATCTTGCGGCCTGCGCGGGGCTCGTGCTTGCCGTACAAATGCAGTTTTAATTCTGGGCGCGCAAAAATCTTATCCCATGCTGGTTCCGCGCCATTTTTCCAAACATCGCCGAGAATATTCACCATCACCGCTTGGCTATGCAAACGACTATCGCCTAGTGGCAAACCAACCAAAGCACGAAGTTGCTGCTCAAACTGATTGGTGACATTGGCATCAATAGTGTAATGACCAGAGTTGTGTGGGCGCGGCGCCATTTCATTAGCCAGCAATTCACCATCGCTAACAAAAAACTCTACCGCCAATACGCCAATATATTCTAATTTTTCAGCAATTTTAATGGCCAATTGGCGTGCTTGCTCTTGTATGGCTTTAGGCGCACGTGCTGGCACAATGCTCACATCCAAAATACCATTTAAATGACTATTTTCAGCCAAAGGATAGGCCGCTACATGACCGTGCTGATCGCGGGCTAATACCACTGAAACTTCATAATCCAAGCTCAACATTTTTTCCAACACACATTGCTCGCCTTTGAACGCCTCAAAAGCTGCTTGTGCTTGTGCTTGATTAGCCACCCGCGCCTGCCCTTTACCATCGTAACCAAAGCGCGCAACTTTTAAGATAGCTGGATAAATGGCATCGCCATCTACAGGCAAATCTGATGCCAGATTAACCACCACAAACGGCGCGACTGGAATACCTGCATCGCGAATAAACTGTTTTTCTAATACGCGGTGTTGTGCAATAGAAACAGCTTGAGCAGAAGGGCGAACAATGCGCGTTTGTGCCAGCGTTTCTAGCGTGCTTGCAGGGACATTTTCAAATTCTGTGGTGATGGCTAGGCAGCTTGCTGCCATGATTTTTAATGCGGCTGCATCATCATAAGCCGCACATAGATGCACATCGGCAATCTTACCTGCTGGGCTGTTTTGGTCTGGATCTAGCACCGTTACCCGATAACCCATCTCATGGGCAGCGATGACAAAAAATCGACCAAGCTGACCGCCACCTAACATGCCCAACATCGCTGGAGGAAGAATCATATGAGAACTCAAGGCTGCTCCGATAGTGTCATATTCAATACTTTAGCGGTCTGCGCCGCACGAAATTCTTGTAGTTTTTTAGCGAGTTCGGCATCCGAATTGGCCAAAATAGAAACCGCAAACAAGCCTGCATTCGCGGCACCCGCTTCACCAATTGCAAAAGTCGCCACTGGAATACCTTTGGGCATTTGCACAATAGACAATAAAGAATCATTGCCTTGTAAGTGTTTACTCGCAACAGGAACGCCTAGAACAGGCAATGTTGTTTTGGCTGCCACCATGCCAGGCAAATGCGCGGCACCGCCAGCACCCGCAATAATCACTTGTATGCCTTTGGCCTTTGCGCTCTCAGCAAACTCAAACATCAAGTCAGGTGTACGATGCGCGGAAACCACTTGCGCTTGGTACGCTACACCGAAATCTGCCAACATTTGCGCAGCCAATTTCATGGTTGGCCAATCGCTGTCCGACCCCATAATAATGGCTACTTTTGGTAATGTTTTAGTCATGGTTGCCCCAGTACTTACAAATAAATCTTACAAAAGAATAAGGTTATCTCGGTGTATCAACTCAGCTTCATCCACGTAACCTAAAATGGATGCAATTTCACTGCTCGGCTGACGCAAAATACGTGCGGTTTCAGCCGATGAATAATTCACTAATCCGCGTGCAATTTCTTTATTTTGCTCGTCTAAACAAGCCACCACATCGCCACGTTCAAAGCTGCCTTCAACCGCCACAACGCCAACTGGCAATAAGCTTTTACCATCGGTCAGCAATACTTTGACTGCGCCAGCATCCAACTTTAATTGCCCAGACACGCGTAAATGATCAGCCATCCATTGTTTCTTAGCCAGCATCTTTGCTTGTTCAGCATGTAAATGCGTGCCGATAACCTCACCAGCCGCCAACTTGAGTAGCACTTGTTTTTCACGCCCAGAGGCAATAATTGTATGCGCGCCACTTCGGGCGGCACGTTTAGCCGCTAAAATCTTAGTCAGCATGCCGCCAGTGCCAACACTGCTGCCCGCTCCGCCTGCCATTTTCTCCAAAGCTTGATCTCCCGCCCTTGCCTGCTGGATAAATTTAGCATCAGGGTTTGTACGTGGATCTGCTGAGTAAAGGCCTGCTTGGTCAGTCAAAATCACCAAAGCATCAGCTTCAATCAAGTTAGCGACCAAAGAAGCAAGCGTATCGTTATCACCAAAACGGATTTCATCGGTCACCACGGTATCGTTTTCATTGATGATGGGAATCACGCCCAAATCAAGCAAGGTCCGCAAAGTGCTACGCGCATTTAAATAGCGCTTACGGTCTGCCAAATCATCATGCGTTAGTAATACTTGCGCTGTGTGTAATGCATGCTCGGCAAAGCATGATTCATACATTTGTACCAAGCCCATTTGCCCAACTGCGGCGGCGGCTTGTAATTCATTGACTGCGGTAGGACGCTTGCTCCAGCCTAGGCGTTGCATGCCTTCCGCCACCGCGCCACTAGAAACCAATACCACTTGCCTAGCGAGTTGATGCTCATTATGCGGACGCACTAACTGGGCGATTTGCGCCGCCCAAGCAGCGATTGCCGTTTGGTCTAAGCCTTCGCCATTGTTGGTGACTAGGCTAGAACCCACCTTAATCACGATACATTTTGCGTCAACTAATAATGACTTCATATCTTCAAACTTTATTCTGCACTTTCAGCATTTTTGAGTGCTGCCGCTTGTTTGCGTGCTAATTTTTCTGCAAGTAACTGCGCTTGCTCGGCTTCTTCCTCTTCACGCGCCTTGGCACTGACTTCTTCCACATGCTGCATAATGGCGTAAACAAGCTCTTTACAGCCTGTGCCACTAATCGCAGAAATAGCGAAGCATGGGCCTTGCCAACCGTAAGCTTTAACAAACTCGGCGACTTTTTCGGCTGCGTTTTCAAGCATATCCACTTTATTGAGCACCAACCAACGTGGCTTGTTATAAAGTTCTTCATCATATTTACGCAGTTCTTCAACAATCGCTTTAGCTTCTGCGACTGGATCAACCGCTTCATCATATGGAGCTAAATCAACAATATGCAGCAATAAACGTGTACGGGCTAAATGGCGTAAAAACTGATGGCCAAGACCAGCACCTTCAGCCGCGCCCTCAATCAATCCAGGAATATCGGCAATCACAAAGCTGCGATTGGTATCTACCCGCACCACGCCCAAATTAGGGTGCAATGTAGTAAATGGATAATCGGCTACTTTTGGTTTGGCGGCTGAAACCGAGCGGATAAAGGTTGATTTACCTGCGTTCGGCATGCCTAACAAGCCAACATCCGCCAGCACTTTAAGCTCAAGATAGAGCTCAATTTCTTCGCCTGGCTCGCCTTTGGTACATTGGCGCGGTGAGCGGTTCATACTGGATTTAAAGTGAATATTGCCCAAACCGCCCTTGCCGCCTTTGGCTAACATGGCACGTTGTCCATGATCCGCCAAATCCACCAACATTTGGCCTGATGCTTTTTCGCTAATCACCGTACCCACTGGCACACGCAAAACCATATCCTCGCCACCTGCGCCATAGCAATCAGAGCCACGACCATTTTCGCCACGTTGCGCACGGAAACTGCGGGTGTAGCGATAATCAACTAAAGTGTTAATGTTGCGGTCAGCCTCAATGAACACGGAACCACCATGGCCGCCATCGCCACCATTAGGGCCGCCCATAGGCTCATATTTTTCACGACGAAAAGTCGCGACACCGTTACCGCCATCACCAGCAAAAAGCTTAATGGTGGCTTCATCTATAAATTTCATTGATCACCGCACAAATTGATTTGATACTTCGGACTCAGCATTGGAACTCAAGCTTAAAATCCATTTAGCACTAACCGTATCATACCGCCAAGTTAGCGCCATATAAAACAAAAAAGCCCTACCAAGCGATAGGGCTTTTTATCATACTTGCTAGCATTAAAGCGGGATGATGCTTACCATCTTACGACGCAACGCACCTTTGATTGCGAAAGCGACTTTACCGTCTACTTTTGCATATAGTGTGTGGTCTTTACCCATGCCTACATTTT
>JBMSSY010000016.1:0-16901 GCA_049424605.1 Candidatus Methylopumilus sp. | reverse complement strand
AATGGGCCGTGGTTATCAACCAGTGCCTGTTCGTCAAAAAACAGATGAAGACCGTATTTTGGGCTTTATCATGGTTGACGCTTCATTCAGCCCTATCAACAAGGTCAGTTACCATGTTGAGAGTGCTCGTGTAGAACAAAGAACTGACTTGGATAAACTGATCATGGACGTTGAAACTAACGGCGTGATGGAGCCAGAACAAGCAATTCGTGATGCTGCCCGTATTTTAATTGGTCAATTATCAGTATTTGCTGATCTTGAAGGTGCGCCAACTGAAGTTGAAGTTAAGCAAGTGCCACAAGTTGATCCTATCTTATTACGTCCAGTAGATGATTTGGAATTAACCGTTCGCTCAGCGAACTGCTTAAAAGCTGAAAACATTTACTACATTGGTGATTTGATTCAACGTGGTGAAAATGAGTTATTGAAGGCGCCTAACTTGGGCCGTAAATCACTTAATGAGATTAAAGATGTTTTAGCATCTAAAGGTCTTACTTTAGGTATGAAATTAGAGAACTGGCCGCCAGTTGGCCTGGAAAAAGTATAATAGCAAAGGTGTGAGGATATCACTATGCGTCATCGCAACAGTAATCGTAAACTAAATCGTACCAGCAGCCATCGTCAGGCAATGTTGCGTAACATGGCAACTTCATTGTTGCGTCATGAAATTATTAAAACTACTTTGCCAAAAGCAAAAGAACTGCGTCGTATTGCAGAGCCTTTGATTACTTTGGGTAAAGATGCAACTTTGGCAAACCGTCGTTTGGCATTTAGCCGTTTACGTGACAGAGATATCGTTGGTAAATTGTTCAATGAACTTGGCCCACGTTACTCAACACGCCCAGGCGGTTACCTACGTATTCTAAAATGCGGTTTCCGTAACGGTGACAATGCGCCTATGGCATTGGTTGAATTAGTTGATCGTCCAGATACAACATCAGAAGCAGTTGTAGCGGAATAAACCTAAGTTCAAATTAAAAAAGCCGGCTAATTGCCGGCTTTTTTATTGTCTGTGAATAAATGTACGCAACGCATCCTCATTAAAAGGCCAGCGAAGCTCCTCCGAGTTAGCCAAGCACTTTAATACAGGGATGGATAAGCCGTATTGCGCTAATAAAAGCGCATCATCCACAATATCCGTTTTAATCCAGTTAATGCTTAGATCATGGCTGACTAATTGGATAATCTCTTCGGCCTGCTCACATAAGTGACAAGCGCTGGTACTGTATAAAATATATTCTGCTGGCATTGATGATATCTTTTGATGATGATTTTTACATGCTTGTAGTGACTTAATGTTGTAACATCATAATTGCTACACGCTGACTACAAGCCTCGCTCATAGTAGCAGATTCTCTATTTTCTTGGATTGGTGACGGTATTTTACGATGAATACAGAAATGCAAATAATATGGAAAGAATTGCTTGAAGACCTGCCTAAGGCAGTGATGCTCTGGCAGTTTGCGGTGATAGGCGCCAGTGTTTTTGGTGCTTGGCTCATCACGCGATGGTTTCGCTCTTATGTGATGATGCAAGTCACAGCCAATTGGAAAGTGGGCGTTGAGGGCTTGAGTAGAGTGCTGTTTCCGCTCTCCTCACTTGTCCTAGTCTACATTGGCAGCTATGTGCTGAGCCAATGGCAACACGTCAGCCTATTGGTCTTAACTGTTAATTTACTGTGGGCAATGGCCGCCATTCGTCTATGTGTATATGGCCTGCGCTACATCTTTACAGAAGGTAGTTGGATGCGCACGACGGAGCATCTTATCTCCAGAGTGATTTGGATAGTGTTAGCGCTGCATTTAAGTGGCTTTTGGTCACAAATACTCAGCTTCTTGGAAGAGATTACCTTTAAGGTTGGTAAGTCGCACCTTAACGTATTAATCGTGATTCAAGCCATCCTCACCATACTGTTTACTTTGTTTGTATCGCTCTCGCTCAGCCGCATGATAGAAAATCGAATGATGCATGCCGAACGCATTGATGTAAATGTGCGCGTGGTTCTCTCCAAGCTGATACGTATTGCGCTTTCAGTGATGGCTATTTTAATCGCGATGTCAGGCGTGGGCATTGATATCACTCTGTTATCAGTATTTGGTGGTGCCTTGGGTGTAGGCTTGGGATTCGGCTTGCAGAAGGTCGCTAGCAACTATGTCAGCGGTTTTGCCATTCTGCTTGATGATTCTGTCCATATCGGCGATGTTATCACCGTAGACGGCCATTACGGTGTTGTCAGTGAACTACGCTTCCGCTATATGATACTTCGTAAGCTCGATGGTACTGAAGTGGTGATCCCGCATGAGATTCTGATGGCAACAGCAGTCATCAACCACTCATACACTGATCGCAAGGGGCGTATCACCATGCCAGTACAGGTTAGCTACGATAGTGATTTAGACCAAGCCATGCTGATTATTAAGGGCATAGCAAATGCGCATGTCCGTGTGCTGGAAAGCCCCTCAGCCGAAGTGCAAATCAAAGGCTTTGGTGAAAACGGTATCGACCTGAATTTAGCTTTTTGGATTGCCGACCCTGAAGAAGGCTATGCCAATTTACAATCAGATATTTATCTAGATATTTGGCGTCAGTTTAAGAAGCATGGCATTGTCGTGCCATATCCACAAAGGGAAGTGCGTATGCTGTCGACGCCTGCGGTTGAAGTGGTGACGCCTCTTGAGCCTGTGGTTGATGAGGCTAAGCCATCAGTCAGAAATTGGGATGATGTAATTTAGCTTGTTTAGATAAAAGGTAGCCAATAAAAAACCCGCTATAAGCGGGTTTTTTATTGGGCAAATAACTCGAAACGGGTTCGAATTATTTTAATTTTGCTTCTTTATAAAGCACATGCTTGCGAACCACTGGATCAAATTTCTTGATTTCCATTTTTTCTGGCATGGTACGTTTGTTTTTAGTAGTGGTATAAAAATGACCTGTACCAGCACTTGATTCTAATTTGATTTTTTCACGCATGATGAGTCCTTAAATCTTCTCGCCAGCAGCGCGCATATCAGCTAAAACAGCATCAATGCCATTTTTGTCGATAGTACGAAGTGCAGCGTTAGTAATACGCATACTGATCCAACGATTTTCGCTCTCAACCCAGAACTTGCGATTTTGCAAGTTAGGTAAAAAACGACGCTTTGTTTTGTTATTTGCGTGAGAAACGTTATTTCCCACCATCGGCTTTTTGCCGGTTACTTGACATACGCGCGCCATACTACTCTCCTGTACTGCATACCAAAATTCGAAAGACCGCATTTATACCATGAAAACGCGTTTATTTTCAAGTTAATTCTAATATTTTTCTATCGACTCCAAAGGCATCGACCCCGAAAGCCACAAAAAAATTAATGCTTACCTGTGCTACCAAAGCCGCCTTCACCGCGTTCGCTGGCGTTAAACTCGTCGACCAAGGTAAATTGGGCTTGTATCACTGGCACTATAACTAACTGCGCCATACGTTCCATGGGGTTCATCACAAATGCTTCTTGACCGCGATTCCAGCAAGAGACAAATAATTGGCCTTGGTAGTCTGAGTCAATTAAACCAACTAAATTGCCCAATACGATGCCGTGTTTATGGCCTAAGCCTGAGCGCGGCAGAATCATCGCAGCATAAGCAGGGTTAGCAAGGTGGATAGCCATGCCTGTTGGAATAAGGCTGGTTTCACCTGGTTTAATGGTGATGGCTTCATTGATACATGCACGCAAATCCAAGCCTGCTGAGCCAGTGGTGGCATAGCTAGGCATATTTTCATTTAAGCGAGGGTCTAAGATTTTAAGTTCGACTTGTAAACTCATGGGTGTGACTTTCTATGGAAAAATGCCTAAAGCTTAATGGCGTTAAAGCATGGATGCGATATGGTTGAGCAGTGCCCGTGCAGACTTTGATTTGCTGGATTTGCCTAGCGGATGCGTGCCTTTGTTGTCCAAAAGGGTGAGTGTGCTTTCATCTTTGCCTAGCGCTTCTGTGGCGATATTGGCCACCATTAAAGCAATGTTTTTACGCAGGCGCTTTTCTTCGGCATAGGCCAGTAAGTTTTCGCTTTCTGCGGCAAAACCCACGCAAAACGGTGCATTAGGCATTGCAGCAACTTTCGCCAAAATATCCTCATTGGGCACTAGCTCAATATTGAGCGCAGCATTACTTTTCTTAATCTTGTTGGTGCTAGGGTTGGCCACACGGTAATCCGCCACGGCGGCTACGCTGATAAAAATATCTTGCCCAGCGATATTGTGCATGACAGCCTCTAGCATGTCAGCGCCAGTTTCTACAGCTAGCAATTTTGCGGATGCTGGCGCAGATAGTTGTGTTGGGCCACTGACTAAAGTCACTTCTGCGCCCATTTCAATCGCGGCCTCAGCAATGCTGTAGCCCATTTTGCCTGAGCTCAGGTTGGTGATGGCGCGTACAGGGTCAATTTTTTCAACTGTTGGGCCTGCGGTAATCAGAATGCGCTTGCCAGCGAGCGGTCTGAGAGGCAGTTCTGCGTTTAAGCTTGAGAGCAGTGCGGCAAATAATGCTTCTGGTTCAAGCATACGGCCTAAGCCAGTTTCGCCGCAGGCTTGCTCACCGCTATCTGGGCCCAAAATCATTACGCCATCTTTTAATAACTGGGCCACATTACGCTGAGTGGCTGGGCTTTCCCACATTTGTTTATTCATGGCGGGGGCGACTAATAATGGACAGTCGCGCGCCAAACAAAGCGTTGAAAGCAAGTCATCGGCATTGCCATGTACTAGTTTCGCCATAAAGTCGGCGCTGGCTGGCGCGACCAAAATGGCATCTGCCTCACGGCTAAGCTCGATATGTGGCATACCGTTGCTTATGCTTGCGTCCCACATCTTGGTGTGAACAGCTCTGCCCGAAAGTGCTTGCATGGTAATTGGCGTTATAAACTGACACGCAGCGTCAGTCATCACCACTTGAACGGTAATTCCCTGCTTGACTAATAGGCGCGCCAATTCAGCCGCTTTATAAGCCGCAATCCCGCCAGTAATGCCTAATACCAAGTGTTTGATTGTTTGCATGAGTTTTTGAAACTATGTAATGTTTTCATTTTAATATGAAAACGGACTTAAAAGAAAAACCATGTGGTTTAAAGTAAGAGTGAGCGTTTTATTATTAATATTAGCACTGACTACGCAACAGTCTATTTTGAAAGACGGCGCGCCAAGTTGGAACCGCACCCTTTACGTCAATCTATATCCTATTAATGCAGATGGCAGTGCTGTGACTGCCCAAACCATCGCCACTTTGGACAGCACTTCGCTAGAAGATCTTGACAGTTATTTTAGAGAAGAAGCCGCACGATATGAACTGCCGCTGGCTCAGCCATTTTCTTTTCGCTGGGCGAGTGAAATTAAAGACCTTCCCCCCAAACTAATCTCAGGTCATCCAGATCGGCCTGCTTGGCTTAAGGTCTTTAAAACCATAGTTTGGAGCCTAAAACTGCGATGGTGGGCGCACAACCATAGCCCAAAAACCAGTACGCCAGCAGATATACGGCTTTATGTTTTATATTATGATCCAGCCAGCCGCGAGGTATTAGAACATTCAACCGCGCTAAATAAAGGCCGCATAGGCGTCGTTAATGTATTCGCTTCAGCTAGGCACAAAAAGCAAAATAATGTCGTGATTGCCCATGAGCTTTTGCACACCGTTGATGCCAGCGATAAATATAATCTGGCAAGCAATCAGCCTTTGTATCCAGCAGGCTTTGCACAACCTGATCTGTCGCCAGTTTACCCACAAACTTTTGCTGAGTTAATGGCAGGCAGAAGGCCCGTGAGTCAATATCGAGCTGAAATTCCCCAAAGCCTACTGTTCACCATTATTGGCGAAATCACTGCCAAAGAGATAGGTTGGCTAAAAACTCATTAAGTGCTGCCTAATAGGGAGGCAATATGGCAATTACCGACTGGCCTGCAGACGAACGTCCCCGTGAAAAACTTTTACAAAAGGGGGTGGTGGCTTTATCCGATGCTGAATTGCTTGCCATCTTTTTGCGTGTAGGGGTTGCGGGTAAAAGCGCGGTAGATCTCGCCCGTGATTTATTAACTAGCTTTGGTAGCTTAAATGGCATATTTGCTGCGCATGCCAGTCAAATTGGGGCGGTGCATGGCATGGGGCTGAGTAAATACTGCCAGCTTCAAGCCATTTTTGAGATGAGTCGCCGCGCTCTCGCCGAAGAAATGAAGCAGAATGATGTGCTCAGCTCACCTAAAAAAGTACGAGATTATTTATCCCTCAAGCTTGGTCATGAGGCGCGTGAAATCTTTATGGTGTTGTTTTTAGATTCGCAAAATCGTGTGCAAGCGCAAGAAAGTCTGTTTGAAGGTACGCTCAATCAAGCGGGCGTTTATCCCAGAGAAATTGTGAAACGGGCATTGCATTACAACGCCGCCAGCGTCATCTTTGCGCACAATCATCCTTCGGGTATTGTTGAGCCTAGTCGTGCTGATGAAACCCTAACTAAAGCATTAAAGAGCGCTTTAGATTTGGTCGATGTGCGCGTGCTAGATCATTTTATTGTGGCGGGAAACGAGACAATGTCTTTCGCAGAGCGAGGCTTGTTGTAAACTCTTACCCAATACGTGTTGGATTGACGAAAGAAAAGATGGATAACACAGTTTTACTGAATTTGGGCGTTGCGCTTGGCATAGGCTTATTGGTGGGTGCTGAACGAGAGCGCAGCAAAAGCAAGGTGCAAACAAGCAACGGGCAAACCGATAATACCTTGGCGGGCATTCGTACTTTTACCATCGCCTCCATGTTGGGAGCGATTACCTCATGGATGAATTTTTGGCTGTTATTTGCGGCTTTGCTTTGTGTGGCGGCCTTTGCTGCGGTGGCCTTTTATGTGCGGCGTGATGAGCGTTTGGGTTTAACCACAGAAGTTTCTTTGTTGTTTACTGTAGTGCTGGGCGCACTGGCGATGACCGCGCCAATATTGGCTGCCAGCCTTGCCGTTTGCGCAGCGATTTTACTTGCCGCCAAAGAACCGATACATGGCTTTGTCCTTGGCATGATGACCAAAGAAGAGCTAAACGATATTTTGATTTTGGCGGGCGCAACGCTGATTATTTTGCCCTTAATGCCCAACGAGCACATGGGGCCATTTCATGCCATTAATCCGCGTAATTTATGGATAGTGGTTATTTTGGTGATGGCGATAGGTGCTTTTGGTCATTTGGCTTTGCGCATGATAGGTGGACGTATCGGCTTGCCTTTGGTCGGCATGGTGTCGGGCTTTATTTCCAGTATTGCCACCATTAGTGCCATGGGGCATCGTTCGCGCGAAACCCCTAGCCTCATGGGTTCTGCAGTGGCAGGCGCAGTCTTATCTAGCTTTTCAACTATTTTGCAAATCACCTTAATTTTAGCCGCCATTAGCTCTGTGACCTTGCAGGCTTTAGCCATCCCTTTAATTTTTGGCGGACTGGCGACATTATTATGTGGAGGCATCCTGACTTTAAGTGCCATGCATCATCCTGTTGCTGACGCGGGCAAAGTCAGTCAATCATTTAGTGTGAAAACAGCTTTTGTGATGTCAGGATTAATCGCCCTTGTATTAATTGCCTCAGCAGGACTCAATCACTGGTTTGGGCAAGCTGGCTTGGTTTTGGGTTCTGCCATCGTTGGCTTGGCCGACGCTCATGCACCAACGGTTTCAGTCGCATCTTTTGTGGCTGGACATCAACTGCCGACTGAGCATGCGGCCTTGCCGATATTAGCGGCGTTTAGCTCGAATGCGCTTGCAAAAGCCATTACCGCGGTTGCTAGCGGTGGTAAAGTATTTGCTTGGCAGGTAGTGCCTAGCTTGGTGATACAAGTGGCGGCGGTGTGGTTGGGCTGGTTATTATTTTGATGTTGACTGAATAAAGTGAATCGCGATGCACAATAAATTACTAAAAAATTTGGCTTGGGTTTTGCTGGCCTTGCTAGGGGCAGGCGCCATAGGCGGTATTGCGCTCAATCGGGGTGAAAGCATTAATGCGCTATGGTTTATTACCGCCGCACTTTGCGTATATGCCATTGCCTATCGATTTTATGCCGCTTGGTTAGCCACTAAAGTGTTGTTGGTGGATGAAACGCGCGCAACGCCCGCTGAGCGCTTAGATAATGGCCGTGACTTTATCCCCACTAATAAATGGATTGTATTTGGGCATCACTTTGCGGCAATTGCTGGCCCAGGCCCATTAGTTGGGCCAACGCTGGCGGCACAGTTTGGCTATTTGCCGGGCACACTTTGGATTTTATTTGGTGCGGTGCTTGGCGGTTGTGTGCAAGATATGGTGACGCTTTTTTTCTCAGTGCGTCGTGATGGTCGCAGTCTAGGTCAAATGGCGCGTGATGAAATTGGCCCGATTGGCGGTGCGGCGGCCTTAATCGGCACATTCGCAATTATGATTATTTTAATCGCGGTGCTTGGGCTGGTGGTCGTTAACGCTATGAAGCACAGCCCGTGGGCCACTGCGACTGTAGCCGCCACTATTCCAATCGCCATGATTGTTGGGCTTTATATGCGCCATATTCGGGTGGGGCAAGTGCTTGAGGCTTCTGCCTTGGGCGTTATCTTGTTGTTATTGGCGGTGGTGTCTGGCGGCTGGATAGACCATCAGCCCATGTTGCGTGCTTTATTCGACCATGAAGGTTTAACGCTTGCTTGGTGGGTAATTGCCTATGGTTTTGCCGCTGCGATTATGCCAGTTTGGCTGTTGCTGGCGCCACGCGATTACCTTTCAACCTTTATGAAACTTGGCACGATTATTTTGCTCACGGTGGCGATTTTTAGTTTGCATCCACAAATTAAAATGCCCGCGCTCACCCAGTTTATTGATGGTACGGGGCCTATTTTTGGCGGCAAATTATTTCCCTTTGTCTTTATTACCATTGCTTGCGGCGCAATTTCTGGTTTTCATGCGCTGATTTCATCAGGCACCACGCCCAAACTGCTGACTAACGAACGTGATATTCGCATGATCGCTTATGGTGGCATGTTGCTAGAATCCTTTGTCGCCATCATGGCCTTGATTGCCGCTACAGTATTAGATCCTGGCGTGTTCTTTGCCATTAACAGTCCAGCTGGCGTTGTGGGTAAAGAAGCTGCTGACGCTGTTGCCATGATTTCATCTTGGGGCTTTCCTGTCAGCGTAGAGCAAATGAAAACTTTAGCCAGTGATATGGGCGAAGCCTCTTTATTTGCGCGGACTGGCGGCGCACCTAGCTTGGCGGTGGGCATGGCCAGTATTTTTGGCAGCCTGTTTGGCAAAGGCTTATTAGCGATGTGGTACCACTTCGCCATTATGTTTGAAGCGATTTTTATTCTGACCACTTTAGATGCTGGTACGCGAGTCGGGCGTTTTATGTTGCAAGATATGTTGGGCAATATCTGGCCAAAAATGGCGCAGACTTCTTGGTGGCCCTCAGTGTTAATCAGTAGCGGGTTGGTGGTGGCTGGCTGGGGATATTTCTTATATATCGGCGTGATAGACCCCAACGGCGGCGTTAATATTTTATGGCCTTTGTTCGGCATTGCTAACCAAATGCTGGCGGCAATCGCCTTATCTGTAGGCACTGGTATTTTGGTTAAATCAGGCAAGCTCAAATATGCTTGGGTGACGGGCTTGCCCTTGCTATGGCTGGTTGTCATTACCAGCACAGCCGCGTGGCAAAAAATCACCAGCAGCGATATTCGGGTAGGGTTTTTTGCCGCCGCCAACGATATGGCAGACAAATTAGCCGCGGGCGTACTTCCGCCAGAAAAAGCCGCAGTTGCACCGCAACTTATCTTTAACCAACATTTAGATGCTTGGCTGACGATGTTCTTTGTAACGGTGTTGTGGATTGTGGTGTTAGATATGTTGCGTGTGGTCGTGCAATCTTATTTCGGAAAAGCGGTCTTAGCTTCATCTGAGGTGGCTTATCAACCGACTTGCCTTGACTAAGCGCTTGATTAAAAAATTATTTTATAACTAGAGGGGAGTGCACGATGGCAACAGCAGTGATAATTCAACACCCAAGCACAGGATTAACCCGTGTGGGTTACTTTGGCTTTAGCTGGACCTATTTATTTTTTGGCTGGTGGGTGCCCTTGATACGCGGTGAGCTTGGCGTTGCGGCAATACATTTTATGTTTACCATTGTGACTTTTGGCTTCTGGCAGTTAATTGTGGCCTTTTTATACAACAAGCAATATATGACCAGAATGCTTGAAAAAGGCTATCAGTTAAAAGATGAGCCTGCTGTAATGGCGCGGGCAAAAGCCGCATTAGGAATAGCGGGGCTTTGATGGTGTTGCAATCACTTAACAATCTGTGGCGCCGCGTGCGGCAACTCTCGGGTGACGATGCGTATGAGCGCTATTTACAGCATTATGCAGCACATCATCAAGCCAGCGAATCGGGCCAAGTTGAGCCGCCACTGAGTAAACAAGCTTTTTTTAAAGATTGGCAGGATAAAAAGTGGACGGGCGTAAAACGATGTTGCTAAAAGCGTTAAGTGAGGCTGATGTTTCCCGTGTGATTGAAATGGCATGGGAAGATAGAACGCCGTTTGAAGCCATTGAATTGCAATTTGGCTTAAATCAAGATGGGGTGATTAAGCTGATGCGTAGCCAGTTAAAGCTGAGTTCATTCAAGCTTTGGCGGGCGCGTACACATGGTCAAACCACTAAGCACGCCAAAATACGCAGTCCAGAAGTCTCGCGGCATAAAGCCAGCCACCGCGTTAAACAGTTTTAAATTAGAACGGTTTGATGGCTTGCGATTTGTGCTGATGATAGAAATACATGCCCAAGCCAGCCAGCACCATAGGCAAGCTCAGCCATTGCCCCATGCTAAGACCAAAACTTAGCAACCCTAAAAAGCCATCTGGCTCGCGTGAGTATTCAGCAATAAATCTAAAGCTACCATAGCCGATTAAAAACAAGGCTGAGACTGTGCCTGTTTCGCGAGGCTTGTTTGAGTAAATCCATAAAATTAGAAATAGCAAAACACCTTCTAAGCCAAACTCATAAAGCTGTGATGGATGACGGGGAATTTGATCAACGCGAGGGAAAATCATGCCCCAGTTGGCATGAGTGGCACGTCCCCAAAGTTCGCCATTAATAAAATTGCCCATACGTCCAGCACCTAAGCCTATCGGCACTAATGGGGCGACAAAATCCATAATGCTCAGCCAAGATTTTTGGTATTTGCGACCAAAAAATACCATGGCTAATAAAACACCTAAAAAGCCACCATGAAAACTCATGCCGCCTTGCCAGACGTAAAAAATCTCAATCGGGTGCTGCATAAAATAATGCGCTTGATAAAACACAACATAACCCAAGCGACCCCCAAGAATCACGCCTAATGCGCCATAAAATAAGGCATCGTCCACCATTTCGGATGACCATCCACGCCAAATTTGGTGCTGGGCACGCCATTTACCCAATGTTAAAAAAGCCATAAAGCCTGCTAAATACATCAGGCCATACCAATGAATGCCAAAGTGACCTAGATGGATGGCGATAGGATCGAATTGCGGGTGTGTAAACATGGGCTTGCGGACAATCTCAAAAAAGGACTGCGCCTATTTTACATCTAAGGCAGTGATATGTGGCTTTGATTTAATGATTTGATGGTGTTGATGGGCATATAACTAATGCCGATTAGGGCTGGGTAGTTTAAAATTACATTTTTGAATCTTGTTGGATGCTGTCATGCCTGTATATCGCTCACGCACTACCACTCACGGCCGCAACATGGCGGGCGCTCGCGCACTGTGGCGCGCTACTGGAATGAAAGACGGCGATTTCGATAAGCCAATTATCGCGGTTGCTAACTCTTTCACACAGTTTGTGCCTGGCCACGTGCATTTAAAAGACATGGGTCAATTAGTCGCCCGCGAGATTGAAAAAGCGGGTGGTGTAGCCAAAGAATTTAATACCATCGCCGTGGATGACGGGATTGCAATGGGCCACGGTGGTATGTTGTATAGCTTGCCTAGCCGCGATTTGATTGCGGATAGCGTGGAGTACATGGTCAATGCGCACTGTGCAGATGCGCTGGTGTGTATTTCTAACTGCGACAAAATTACCCCAGGCATGTTGATGGCGGCTTTGCGTTTGAATATTCCAGTGGTGTTTGTCTCTGGCGGCCCAATGGAAGCAGGCAAAGTCAATTGGCAAGGCAATTCACATAAGCTGGATTTGGTGGATGCGATGGTGGCTGCGGCGGATAGCAATGTTTCAGATGCCGAATCTGAGGCGATTGAGCGTTCAGCTTGCCCAACTTGTGGTTCATGCTCAGGCATGTTTACTGCTAACTCTATGAACTGTTTAACAGAAGCACTGGGCTTAAGCTTGCCTGGTAATGGCTCTACATTAGCTACTCATGCGGCTCGCAAGCAACTATTCTTGAACGCAGGTCGTTTAATTGTTGATATCGCCAAGCGTTATTATGAACAAGATGATGCCAGTGTCTTACCTCGCTCGATTGCTAATTTTAAAGCTTTTGAAAATGCGATGAGCTTGGATGTAGCGATGGGCGGCTCGACCAATACTGTTTTGCATTTATTAGCGGCAGCCCATGAAGCTGGCGTTGATTTCACTATGAAAGACATCGACCGCATTTCGCGCGGGGTGCCTTGTGTTTGTAAAGTTGCGCCAGCAACCGCTAAATATCATATGGAAGACGTGCACCGCGCTGGTGGTGTGATGGGTATTTTGGGCGAATTAGATCGTGCAGGCGTGATTCATCGTGATACGCCAGTGGTGCATGCCCCGAGTATGGGAGCGGCATTAGATCAGTGGGATGTGATGAAATCTGGCAATGAAGAAGCTAAAAAACTGTTCTTAGCCGCACCAGGCGGCGTTGCCACCACCATTGCTTTTAGCCAATCTATGCTTTGGCCGTCTTTAGATACAGATAGAGCTGAAGGTTGTATCCGCGATAAAGCCCACGCTTATTCACAAGATGGTGGTTTGGCGGTACTACACGGCAATATTGCGCTTGATGGTTGTATTGTGAAAACCGCAGGGGTGGACGATAGCATTTTGAAATTCACTGGGCGTGCGCGTATTTTTGAATCACAAGATGATGCAGTCGCAGGGATTTTAGATGACAAAATCGTTGCAGGCGACGTGGTGGTGATTCGCTACGAAGGCCCGCGTGGTGGGCCTGGTATGCAAGAGATGTTGTATCCAACTTCTTACCTTAAATCTAAAGGTCTGGGCAAAGAATGTGCTTTGCTAACGGATGGACGCTTTTCTGGGGGCACTTCTGGCTTGAGTATCGGTCATGCCTCGCCAGAAGCCGCTGAAGGCGGTGCGATTGGTTTGGTAGAAGAAGGCGACACCATTGAGATTGATATTCCTAACCGCACAATCCATTTAAAAGTGGACGATGCTACTTTAGCCAGCCGTCGTGCGGCAATGGAAGCCAAAGGGGCTAAAGCTTGGAAGCCAGTCAGCCGTGAGCGTGTGGTTTCACCAGCATTGCGTGCTTATGCGGCAATGACTACCTCGGCAGCAAAAGGGGCGGTACGTGATGTATCGCAAATCGAAAAGAAATAAGGCTTATAGATGATACACACGCAGTTAGCTAAAAATAAAACAGCAATCAGCGCTGGCATTGTTCAATATGAAGATGAGCATGGTTTACAGTTTTTATCGATAGACAATGCCCATGCCAGCGCCACCATTGCGATGCAAGGCGGCCATGTGATGCACTGGCAACCTAAAGCAGCGACTCAGCCTGTATTGTGGCTATCAAGTAATGCGCGTTATACCGAAGGCCGCTCCATTCGTGGTGGTATTCCTATTTGCTGGCCTTGGTTTGGCGCGCATCCCACAGACAGTAGCTATTGTCCGCATGGTTTTGCCCGTGTGATTCCTTGGAAAGTGCTACAAACCAGCACGCTAGCCAATGGCGCAACACGATTATTGCTTGAAATGACACATACCGATGTGACCAGAAAACAACTGTCTTACGACTATCGCTTTGTGTTGGCGATTAATATCGGTGAGACCTTGCGTTTAGAAATGATGACCACTAATTTAGCCAGCCATCCATTTATGATAGGCGAGGCATTTCATACTTACTTTAACGTCAGTGATGTTGAAAATATCCAAGTCACAGGCTTAGAGAATTTGGTGTTTTCAGACAAAGTCGCTGGCTATCAACGCAATATTCAGCATGGCCCAGTCAAATTTAATAGTGAATTTGACCGCGTATATTTAAATAGTCGTCGTGACATTGTGATTCATGATGCCGCTTATGCACGCAAAATCCGCGTGACCAAATCATGTAGTCATACCACTATTATTTGGACGCCTTGGGCTGAAAAAGCCGAGCAAATGCCTGACATGGGCGCTAAGCATGAATGGCGCAAAATGATTTGCGTAGAGTCAGCCAATGCCATGGAAAACAGTGTGACCATTTACCCGAATGAAACGCACACCATGGTGACTGAATACAGTTTAGAAGCTTTAAATTCACAACAATAGCTGGTGTAAAGAATGGATGGCGTATGTCAAACAAGCTCGCTTCTGAAACCAGCCCTTATCTGCTGCAACATGCTGAAAACCCTGTGGAATGGTATCCTTGGGGTGAGCAGGCGCTTACTTTAGCAAGGCAGCAAAACAAACCCATCCTGCTTTCGATAGGTTATTCTGCCTGCCATTGGTGTCATGTGATGGCGCATGAATCATTTGAAGATGAGGCAACCGCGATGTTGATGAATCAGCATTTCATCAACATTAAAGTCGATAGAGAAGAGCGCCCCGACCTCGATCAGATTTATCAATCTGCGCACAATATGCTTTCTAACCAATCTGGCGGCTGGCCTTTAACCATGTTCTTAACACCAGAACAACAGCCATTTTTTAGTGGTACTTATTTCCCCAAAACGCCGCGTTATCAATTGCCAGGCTTTGGCGATTTAATCGTTAAAATTGCTGCTTTTTACCATCAGCGCAAAGCGGATTTGCAAACGCAAAATCTGCAATTGATGCAAGCGATGGCGAGAACCGTGCCTAGCCCTAGCGATCATATTTCAGCCAATCAACAAACTTTAGAAAAAGCGTTTCAAGATCTGCATGCCAATTTTGACTTTGAGCATGGCGGTTTTGGACGTGCGCCCAAATTTCCCAATCCTGCCGATATTACATTTTTGCTGCATTGTGCTGATGACGGCAATCAACAAGCCGAAACTATGGCTTTGCAGATGTTGAGCAGTATGGCGGCGGGCGGCATTTACGACCAAATCGGCGGTGGCTTTTGTCGATACTCGGTAGATGAGCGATGGCATATCCCGCATTTTGAAAAAATGCTGTACGACAACGGTCAGTTATTAGGTCTGTATGCCGATGCTTGGCAGTTATGCCATCAGCAAGATCAAACGCAAGCCGCTCAATTTAAGTCTGTGGCTGAAGAAACGGTGACTTGGCTGATGCGTGAAATGCGCTCACCACAAGGCGCTTTTTACTCCTCGCTGGATGCCGATTCGGTAGATGCTCACGGTCATTCAGAAGAAGGTGCATTTTATGTTTGGCAGGCAGACCAAGTAAAAGCCTTACTGAGTGCAGAGGAGTTTGTTGTCCTTAGCCGATGCTATGGGCTTGATCGCAGCCCGAATTTTGAAGGCAAGTATTGGCATTTTTATCTGGCTGCGCCTGCTTTTAGCGAAGAATCCGCGCTATTGCAAAGCGCAAAAGCTAAGCTGTTTAAGGCGCGTGAACAGCGTCATCGTCCAGCCTTGGATGACAAAATACTCAGCAGTTGGAATGCCTTAATGATTAAAGGCTTGGCTAAAGCGGGCAATGTGTTTGCGCGGGCAGATTGGATTGAAGCGGCGCAACAGGCCACCGATTTTATTCGGCAAAATCTATGGAAAAACCACAGGCTACTCGCCACATGCAAAGACGGTAAAGCGCATCTTAATGCTTACTTAGATGATTATGCCTTTATGTTAGATGCGCTTATTTGCTTGATGCAGGCTGAGTTTCGACAAGTAGACCAAGACTTTGCCATTGCATTGGCTGATGCGCTGTTAGAGGAGTTTGAGTCTGATGCTGGCGGTTTTTACTTTACGGGGCATCATCACGAAAGCTTAATTCATCGTCCAAAATCTGCTTACGATAACGCAACTCCAAGCGGCAACGGCATTGCGGCAATCAGTTTGCAGCGTCTAGGGCATTTGCTTAACTGCCCGCGCTATACAGAAGCCGCGGAGCGCAGTCTAAAAGCATTTGATCGTGTTATGCAGACTAACCCTGCGGCCTGCGCCCATCTGCTAATGGCTTTGCAGGAGTACCACTATCCACCAAGTTTGGTCGTTTTGCGCGGCAAAGCGGCTGATTTAAATCAGTGGCGCGATGAGATTAATAGCAGTTACAGGCCGCATGTGTTGGCGGTTTATCTGCCCAATAGCTTGGGTGAGTTAACAGGTGCTTTGGCAAGGCCTTTAACTGAGGTTGTCAACGCATGGCTTTGTCGAGGCGTTGAATGTATGCCTGCCATTCAAAAGTGTGATGAGTTGTTAAGAAATCTGTAAATTCTTTTCAAAACTGCATCAATATTGAGTATTATTATAAGTGGCAGTAGTTGTTAAGCTTTTCACAGATATTTGAATTTAGGAGATAGCATGAAAGCATTATTATTATCAGTAGCTGCTGCAGGTTCATTAATGCTAGCTGGTCAAGCTAGTGCAGATGACGCTGCAAAAGCATTGGCTCAAAAAAGCGGCTGTTTAGCTTGTCACTCAGTTGAAGCAAAAGTAGTTGGCCCAGCATACAAAGATGTTGCTGCTAAGTACAAAGGCAAAGATATGGAAGCTAAGCTTATTGAGAAAGTTAAAAAAGGCGGTAGCGGTGTTTGGGGTCCAATTCCAATGCCAGCAAACAGCCCACAAGT
>JBMSSY010000015.1:0-17005 GCA_049424605.1 Candidatus Methylopumilus sp. | reverse complement strand
CAGAAAACAGTTAGTGGTTGATACCGTTTATATAGACGGTGTTAACGCCGATATTGTGCGCTTCAAAGATGGCAGCACGAACTTTGACGATTTAATCAGCAAAGAAGAATCCGAGCAAATCAAATTTGACATTGATGGTATCCATATCACCAATACTTCGCTTCATTTCACTGATGAAATGCGTAGTGCAAGCTATAAAATTAGCCAGCTTAAGCTCAATACTGGCCATGTTGCGCTTGCCCGTCCGTTTGACGTCGACACTCGCTTTCAACTCGAGTCCAACAACCCGAATGTGAATGCCACGGTGAAATTGTCAGGTAATTTTATGGCAGATGTTGATGCCAAACACTATGTGATAAAAGCCCTAGACGCTAACATCAAAGGCAATCTAGCATCGCTCAAGGATGCCAGCATTAGCCTTGCTGGCAATGTAGATGCAAAACCCGAAAACATGACCTTTTTAATTGATGGCTTAAAACTGGGCGCCACAGGCAATCAGGCAGGCGCTGCTTTAGCGCTTGAGTTGGCGGCTCCCGAATTGTCAGTCCAAAAAGAGACCGTTTCTGGCAAACAAGCCCATATCGTTTTTAGCCAAAGCAAAGGTAACGATGTCACCAAAGCCGACTTAAGCTTGGCAGATATCAAAGGCTCACCACAAGCTTTACAAAGTAGCGGCATCAATGGCGAGCTTACTGCCAAGCAGGGAGCACGCAATATACAAAGTAAATTTTCATCTCCATTTTCTGGCAACTTGGAACGCTTGATTTTTGATTTACCAAAACTCGCAGGTCAAATTGATATCACCGACCCTAGCTTGCCAAAAGGTGCAATGAAAGGTGCATTTGCATTTAAAGTTCATGCTGACGTCAAACAAGAGCTGGTCAACACTGATTACACTTTCAATATGGATGATACGCAACTCAAAGGCGATGTAGCGCTAGCAAGCTTTAGCAAACCCGCCATCAAGTTTAATCTCCATGCCAACCAGCTAGATTTGAACAAACTATTAGGTGAAAAAACGGCTGCAAGTAGCTCAGCATCTAGCCAGCCTAGCGACTTATCAGCACTCAAGCGTTTATTGCTGCAAGGCAATGTTGATGTAGGCAAAATTACCTATGAAAAATATCAATTATCTAATTTGAATTTAGCTGTAAAAGCTGATGGCACACAACTGAATGTTTCACCTTTTTCAGTAAAATTTGATGAGTCTCAAATCAAAGGTGGCTTGGCGATTAGCCAGTTTGAAAAGCCTATTTATCAGTTCAATATTGATATTGATAAGTTAGATGCAGACAAATACATTACAAAATCCGACAAAGCTGCTGATAGCAAATCCAGCGCTGACACGCTAATCAACCTCAGCGCATTGAAGAAGCTCAACGCTGAGGGCGCGCTGAATGTAGGCGCGCTAAAAGTAGCCAATATTAAAACCAACGATGTGCATATCAAGCTCAAACTGAATCAAGCGATTGCCGAATTGGCGCCTTTTTCAGCCAAGCTCTACGATGGAAGCATGAACGGCTCACTAAGAGTGGATGCGCGTAATACTCCTAGTATTGCGTTCAAGCAAAGCATGAACGAGATTGCCATTGGGCCGTTGATGGTCGATGCCATTAATAACGATATGCTGAGCGGCAAGGGCTCTTTAAATGTAGACATCACCAGCACAGGCAATACAGTTGGCGCACTTAAGAAGTCGCTTAATGGCACTGCCTCTGTCAAATTGGCGGATGGTGCGATTAAAGGCGTGGATATCGCAGGCACACTGCGTAGCGTTAAGGATAAGCTAAACATCATGAAGCAAACTTCTACAGCGAGTAACCAAACGCAAAAAACCGACTTTAGCGAGATGATCGCCTCATTCAATATTAAAAATGGGGTCGCTCATAACGAGGACCTTAGCATTAAAGCGCCACTATTCCGTATCACTGGGAATGGTGATATTGATATTGCTAACGAAACGCTTAACTACAATGCAAAACCTACCATCGTTAACTCATTAAAAGGCCAAGGTGGCTCAGACCTTAGCTTAATGAATGGTCTCACCATCCCCATCAAGGTGACTGGCACTTTTTCCAAACCTAATAACTCATTTGATTTTAACGATTTAGCGGCTGGAATTGCCAAGAACAAATTGATTGATAATGTCGGCTTGAAAAAAGCTGATGCCGTTAAATCACTGCTGGGCTTACCTAAGGCTGACACTGGCACTACCACCGAGCAATCGGCTACACCAGCGCCAGCACCCGCCACCACGCCTGAAGATAAAGTCAAAAAGAAACTGAATAAGTTACTTGGCTTGTAGCGCAGTATTCAAAGAAAATCGCGATGCTCAATAAGCAACAAGCCTCAAATCATGCTGACTTCTCATCGCGATTAATTGCCTGGCAGAAAATTCATGGTCGCCATGATCTGCCCTGGCAAAACACCCGAGACCCTTATGCAATTTGGGTTTCAGAAATCATGCTACAACAAACACAAGTAAGCGCGGTCATTGGCTACTATGCGAAATTCATGCTGCGCTTTCCTGATATTGCTAGCCTAGCTGATGCCAGCCAAGAAGAGGTACTACAGCACTGGAGCGGCCTTGGCTATTACTCCCGCGCACGTAATTTACATCATGCGGCGCAAACCATCATGGATGAACATGGTGGAAAATTCCCACAGGATTTTGAAACCATACAAACGCTTGCTGGCATCGGACGCTCAACTGCCGCCGCCATTGCCTCCTTTGCATTTAATCAAATTCAAACCATTTTAGATGGCAACGTAAAACGTGTATTGGCCAGACACTATCTGATTGAAGGCTGGACCAGCAGTCCAAAAATAGAAAAACAACTATGGGCGCTGGCTGAATCACTACTGCCCAATCAAGACATGGTGGCCTACACGCAAGGCTTGATGGACTTAGGCGCAACGATTTGCACACGCAGTAAACCAAAGTGTGAAATTTGCCCATTAAAGAGCACTTGTCAGGCTTGGGCTCACAACAAAACCAAACAACTACCAACGCCCAAACCTAAAAAAACGATTCCACAAAAACAAACGACCATGCTATTGATATTACATGGCAATGAGGTATTGCTAGAAAAGCGTCCACCCAGCGGCATTTGGGGTGGCTTATGGAGTTTGCCAGAAATCAGCATGCAGGATATTGCCAGCGAAGTCGCTGCAAGCAGATTTGGTTTACAAGTAGAAGCGGAAGAGCCACTCGCCCTAGTTCAGCATGTATTTACCCACTTTAAGCTGGAGATATTGCCTCAGCCTTTAAGCGTGATGAATAAGCCGCTACAAGCCAATATGCCTAACACGATTTGGCTGGCTGTTGAGGACGCCATTGGTGCCGCACTCCCCACACCAGTGAGAAATATTTTGCTAAACTTAAGACCTTAACTTTATCTATTTAAATTTAGCTTATGCCATCACTTTACCGTTTTAAGGACGAGCGTATTCAAGACGTGATGCTTGCCTACACCAAAATCGAGAACTCAGTCAGATACTCACTCACGCATGGCGGACGCTATATGCCCTACGATGAACAAGAGCTTGAAATGATGCGCGAAGATAAAGCTTGGGCTATGGCAAGATTAGTGATTGATAAAATCATGCGCTTACCCCCGATTGAAGATTTTAAGCCTAGCTACTAGGCCAATAAAAAAGCAGCCATTGGGCTGCTTTTTTATTAAACGAAATTACATCTAAACCATATCTAAACTACAAAGTAATTACAGCAAATTAAATTTCGCCCCAGCTTTCGTCCCACATACAGTGTTTAACTGTATGGCGATTTTTAATCAACTCATCAATGCTAGGTTCATCGTTTAATGCGCGTTTGATCGCTAGTTTAGTAGCATCGTAGTTGTTTTTGTACATATCCGCTTTGTCTAGTTTGCCTTCTTTAGCCAAAGCAGCACAACCTGGATCAATCCATACCAAGCTGACAATACATAAATCATTGACTTGATCTTTAGGAATAATACCTTCAATCACGCAATCTAAAATCGCATCAGCAGTAGCAGCTTGCACCACACCACCGAATAGTTCGATATTGATGCTGTCTTTCAAGGTGACTTTTGGCACCATCATAGTGGCTGGACGCACCAACTGGTTAATATCACGTACCGCAAACATCGCTGTATGGCCTTTGCTTTGTGCCATCATGTTAGCGAATGCTGTACCAACTGGGCCATCAACCGCACCAATTAAGATTTCTGGCATTGCAGCGGTGACGTCTTTACCTTCTGAAAAAACGGTTGCTTCGCCCGCTTTAAAAATAATTTTAGCCATATTAATGTTTCCAGTTAGTTAAAAAAATAGTCAATCAATAAACTTATGATCAGATCGCATATTCTACCCAAGCCATGATGCATGGGCAAATGAAGTCATCATCTTGCAAGAGTTATTCTCTTGGCTAGAGTGCTGGGTTATACTTTGAGCACAAATTCATTTACAAGGTTACTTTCATGAGCAAATACTTAAGCGCGGTCGGCCGCATTTTTTTAGCCTCCACTTTTCTTGGGGTGGTCATTCTAAAACTTATCGCTATTCAATCAAGCCCTGAGGGTTATGCGCAATACAAACAAATGTTAGGCCAAGTAGGCTTGGGCGAAAACTTCGCGCCGCTACTTATCTTAATCGAACTCATTGGTGGCGCGGCCTTATTCCTTGGCTTCAAAACCAAATTTTCTGCTTATTTGCTGGCTGGCCTAGCGCTATTTATGGCGATTGTAGTAGGGCGTTTTAGTCCTGAAACTTTCTTTATTTACCTCGGCTTGGCTGGTGGCTTCATAACCTTGGCGCTTAATCCAGACACGACTTGTAGTTTGGATCGTTTGAAAAAATAAGTCTGGCTTGCATAAAAAAGGGACGTTATTAGCGTCCCTTTTTTATTGGCTTGATTAAGCTTGCTGAAGATTTTTAGGTAATTGAAACACCACGTTTTCAACCACCCCTTGTAACTCAGTAATCTCAGCTTTGGTAAGTGTTTGAAGTTTCTCAATCACTTCTTGCACCAGAATTTCTGGGGCAGAAGCGCCTGCTGATACGCCGATACGTTTCTTGCCTATTACCCATGCCTCATCAATATAGCTGGCATTATCAACCATATAAGATTCAACGCCTTGATTCTGCGCCACCTCTCTTAGTCGATTAGAATTAGAACTATTAGGTGAGCCAACCACGATGACTAAATCACAATCTTTGGCCAGCACTTTAACCGCATCTTGACGATTTTGCGTTGCATAACAAATCGAGTCACTTTTCGGGGCGCTGATGTCTGGAAATTTTTCTTTTAATGCTTGCACAATGCCTGCGGCATCGTCGATAGAAAGCGTGGTTTGCGTCACATAAGCTAAGTTTGTCGGCTGCTTCACTTCAAGTTTAGCCACGTCTGCTGGCGACTCTACCAAATACATGCCCTCTTTAGATTGACCCATGGTGCCTTCAACTTCGGGGTGACCTTTGTGACCTATCATCACAATTTCCTTATTCGCCGCACGCATTCTAGCAACTTCAATATGGACTTTAGTCACCAAAGGGCAAGTGGCATCAAACACTTGCAATCCCATCGCCTCGGCCTCAGCACGCACATCTTTGGAAACGCCGTGAGCGCTAAAAACCACGGTATTGCCAGCAGGCACCGCTTTAAGATCATCAATAAAAATTGCGCCTTTACGCTTTAACTCATCCACCACGAATTTGTTATGCACCACTTCATGGCGCACATAAATCGGCGCTCCAAACTTTTCTAAAGCTTGCTCAACAATGATAATCGCGCGATCAACCCCGGCACAAAAGCCACGAGGATTAGCGAGTAGGATATCCATAAATAAAACCTGTGATTTTAGAGAAATTAAGCGCCTAGCCAATGCGCAAAGGTAAGCAAAATAAGCAGACCAACCATTAGCAACAATACACGCCACACCAGCCCAACCGCCGCTTGTACGTAGTCAGCATCGGCTTCATCCCCCAAACCAATATCAGGACGTGCCTGCAAAACACCATGCAAGGGTAGGGCGTCGACCAGCTTCACGCCCATCGCACCAGCACCACTAGCCAACACCATGCCTAGCAATTTGTCTGGCCAATTATTGGCCTGAACACGCCAGCAATAAGCTGCATCTTCAAAATCCCCTACCACCGCAAAACCAGCCGCGGTAATTCTGGCAGGTAGCCAATCTAGATAATAAAAAGCACGTCGGGAAAATTGATAAAAATCGTTGTGCTGATTTGGATGCGCCCACTCAGTTTGTAAAATATGTGCCAAACGATAAAGCAAAGCGCCTGCTGGGCCTATGATTGCAAACCAAAAGATGGGCGCAAACATGCCTTGATGCGCACGTTTTAATGTTGTTTCAATACATACCGAGGCGATTTGATTGGCGTTGTAATGATCTGTTTCTGTATTTTCCCATTGCGCCAATAACTGACGAGCAGGAGCGATATTTTGATCTTTTAAATTGGCGCCAATTTTTTCTGCATACTGCCCAAAGTAACTAAAGCGTAAAACAAAATAAAGCACCACCAGACTCATTAAAAATCCAGCAAAAGCGCCTATCCAATATAAAGCCAACACATAAGCCAGTCCCAATAAAGTCACAGGCAATAAAACCCCTAAACACCAAGCGATTGTGCCATGCTGGCGAGTGCCACCGTTAAATGTGCGATCTAAAAAACTCGCGTAAGGCGCAAAAACGCTTTGCAACCAATTTTGCTCTATCATGGGTCGATAATAAGTCAGCAGTAATGCGACTATTAGTGCTAAAACTTTCAAGAACGCTCTCCAGTTTGGGCTTGCAAAGGCATTTCAACACGTAAAACGCTGTGCTCAAAAATCTCAACTGTTGGTAGCTGTAGTTTCATGTCCTGCTTTTTGCAGTAATCAAGCAAAACGGAATAGGTCTTGCCATAAGCCAGCAAAGGGTGCGCTTTAATTTGTGCCACCGCGACTTTTTGTGGGGCAATATGTCCTATTTTTAAAGGTGCTTTGACTTCAAGGGGATGGTCAACCAAAAAGCCTGCTCGCGCCAATAATGCTTTATAAGAAGTGGTACGTGGGTCTGTCATCACGATAGCAATAGCAGCGCCATGTGCAATATTTTGCTGCTTCATATAAAACAATACTTCGTTTTGCTTGCTGCTTAGTTTTGAATAAGGGCCTTCTGCGTCTAAATACACATAGTCGTAAGCAGGCGAAGTTTCAAGCGCTAAGCTTGCGCTTGAAAACAAGCCCCACCAAGCAAGCATTGCAACAACAGGCAATACAAAAAATAAAACGAAATAAGGTAATTGTTTTTTCACTGTGTAGAATTGCTCTGGTTAAGTTAAATAAGAAAAACGCTGTCTAACAGCTTGATTAAAAGATACCACAACCTTGCCAGCGATGCACTTATTCAGTCGCGACTTATCTTGGTATAATAAGCGCTTTACTTATAAAGCAGCGCGCATCAGCGCCACACTTTTATGACCACCATTAAAAATACAGCCACTTTGCTTGTTACCTGCCCAGACCAAAAGGGTATTGTTGCCGCAATCGCTGATTTCTTACTGCAACACGATGCTAACATTCTGCACGCAGATCAACATCAAGACGCAGAAAACAATCTATTTTTGATGCGGGTGGAATGGGACCTCAACGGTTCAAAAATCAATGCGGATAATTTCGCAGCGCATTTTTCCAGCATCGCATCACGATTCCAAATGGAATGGCAACTCAAGCTTGCGCAAAAACGCCCTCGTTTAGCGATTATGGTGTCGCAATACGATCACTGCTTGGCAGATTTATTACATCGTCATCAAAGTGGTGAACTGGCTTGCGATATCGCCATGATTATCAGCAACCACTTGGACACCGCACGTTTGGCTGAGTTCTACGGTATTCCATTCCATCATATCGTGGTGACCAAAGACAACAAGGCCGAAGCCGAAGCTAAACAATTCGCTTTATTCGATGCGGCTGAAATTGATTTAATCGTGCTTGCCCGCTATATGCAAATTCTTTCAGCGGACTTTGTAAAGCGCTACCCGCAACGCATCATCAATATTCACCATTCATTCCTGCCCGCCTTTATTGGCGCTCGTCCATATCATCGGGCTTTTGAGCGTGGCGTGAAGTTAATCGGCGCAACCAGCCATTATGTAACCGAAGTTTTGGATGAAGGCCCGATTATCGAGCAAGATATTGATCGCATCTCGCACCGCGACCAAGTAGAGGATTTAATCCAAAAAGGGCGCGATTTAGAACGCATTGTTTTATCGCGTGCAGTGCGCTGGCATATTGAAAACCGTATTTTACCTTACGCCAATAAGACGGTAATTTTTGATTAATTGGCTGAGTTTAAAACCAATAAAAAAGCGAGGTGAATACCTCGCTTTTTTATTGCACTGCTGATGTTATAACACGCGCTCTAAAGCAAACAAATCAGCGATTTGTTCACGCTTGCGAATTTCATAGACTTTATCACCGTCAACCATCACTTCAGCCGCCCTAGGACGGGTGTTGTAATTAGAACTCATGCTCATGCCATAAGCACCTGCCGACAACACCGCTAATAAGTCACCTTGTGCCAGTGACAGCTTGCGGTCATGGCCTAAAAAATCACCCGATTCACATACTGGCCCAACAATTTCATAAACCTGCGCATCAACATTGGCGGGCTTAAGCGCGACGATGTCATGGTAAGCATCGTAAAGCGCTGGGCGCATTAAATCGTTCATCGCCGCATCAACAATGGCAAAGTTTTTAGCTTCAGTATGTTTAAGATATTCCACTTTGGTAAGTAAAGCGCCCGCATTACCAACTAAAGCACGACCTGGTTCAAACACCAACTTGACTTGACGACCCGCCATTTTTTGACGCATGGCTTGCGCGTACTCAGCAAAATCAGGCGGCGTTTCATCCACGTAACAAATACCAATGCCGCCACCTGCATCAATATGATGAATAGCAATGCCAGCGGCTTCAAGCTGATCAACCAAAGCTAACACCCGATCTAAAGCATCTAAGAAAGGTGATAATTCCGTTAACTGTGAGCCGATATGACAATCCACGCCGTGAATAGCGATATTGGGCATTTTGGCGGCACGCTGATACAGGCTCAGCGCATCTTCGTAAGCGACACCAAACTTGTTATTTTTAAGCCCTGTTGAAATATAAGGGTGAGTCTTAGCATCTACGTTCGGATTTACCCGCAGCGACACTGGGGCAATTTTATTCATGCTAGCGGCCACCGCATTTAGGCGATCTAATTCGCTAGCTGACTCCACGTTAAAGCAAAAAATCCCTGCCTCTAATGCGCTACGCATTTCAATTTCGGTTTTACCCACGCCTGAAAAAACCACTTTAGCTGGATCGCCGCCAGCAGCCATCACGCGGGCTAATTCGCCGCCAGAAACAATATCAAAACCAGCGCCCAGTTTGGCAAACAAGCTCAAAATAGCGAGGCTAGGATTAGACTTTACCGCAAAGCAAACTAGATGGTCTGTTCCCTCAAATCCAGCATCAAAGCGCTTAAACGCGGAAGTGAGCGCTTCTTTTGAGTAAACATAAGTTGGCGTGCCAAACTCAGCAGCGATGTTGCTTAAAGGAAAGTTTTCGGCATAAAGTTCACCGTTTTTCATTTGAAATGGTTGCATGAAAAGACTCAAGAATTAGCGGTTAATTGATGCAATTGAGCGAGCATTTGATGTTGCGGCGCGCTGACATTTTGCGGATATTTTTTCTCAGGTATATATAAAGGGCCTTTAATACCACAGGCAGACAAGGCGAGAGTCAGCGCAACAGCCCATAACAAACCGCGTGTAATTTTGCTCACTTGATGCCTCCTATCATGCCCAAATTGATGGCCTAGAAATATTGAGCACATTTTAACATAAAGCATTATTTAGCCTTGAGATTCATCCGTTTTACTAGGATTCATCAGCAATAAATAATTGCATAAGTAGCCGTTTACCACCCCAAAAAACAAAGCTGCGGCGATAAAAATAGGCACCAGATAAGCCACCCCTGCATGTGGAATTAGCCAAAGCCGCACGACCAAAAGCTGCCCCGCCATATGTCCAAAAGCCGCGAATACACTTAAGCTGATGGCGCTAAAAAAGCGTTTGGGTAAATGCTGGGCAAAAAACAACACGGCTAGACTTAATACGGCACCTGACAAACTAAGCGCAAAAGTAGGCGATAAAAAATTGCCCAACACCAAACTGCTAGCAAATACTCGCAGCAAACTCACCCATGCCGCAGTGGCAAAACCAAAACGATATAGCACAAATAGCGTGACGATATTGGCAAGCCCCGGCTTAACTCCTGGCAAAGGCGAGGGCAATATCGCTTCCAGCAAGTGCAAGCCAATCGCAAAGGCCGCTAATTTGGCAATGCGATGGTCATCGGCTGTCGTTTGAATTTCGATCTGTGTATTAGGCTGGGTCATTAATAATTCAAACTATCAAAAGGTTTTTCACCACCTAATAATTCCAAGCTGATTTGGTTGGGCAAACAAATCGCGGCTTGACCTGTGTGGCTTAGCCAGCCTTGATGTACGCAATATTGATTATGACAAGGCGAACTGAAAAAACGAGCTTTGCCCTTGGCAATCACTATGCGTGTAACGCCAATCGGGCCTTGAATATCAATGCTACGATTTTGGTCTAGGCTATAACTGGCATAAATTTTATCGCCCAAGCGAATTTGTAGTTTCGCCGCTTGTTCATGGTGCCATAAGGTCTTAAACAACAAAGCCACAAAAATGAGGCCAAGCAAAATCACAAACACATCGCCTAATAAAGGTTTATGCCATTTGATTATGGAGGGCATTATTGCACCGTGACTCTTGCTGGCTTGACTAGCCAGTGAATACGTTGATTCATCGCCGCGCTTAAGGTGACATCGCCATGCGCATCCACTAGCAAATACGCTTCAACTCCCATCGCTTTTGCAGCAGAAGCACGCTGTGCTGGCGCACTCAAAAATATGGGCTTAGAGGCCACATCTGACAACACACCAGCTTGCGCGCTCGGTGGCAATAACACCGTGACTGCTTGTGTGCCTTGCGCTGGATAAGCGGTTCGCGGGTCAATAATATGACAATAACGCTTTCCGCCTTGCTCAAAATAGCGTTGATAATCTCCCGAAGTGCCGATTGCCCAACCACTAGGCAAATCAAGCGTAGCCATAGGTTTAGGCTGGCGCGGATGCTGTATACCAACTCGCCAAGGTTTATCGCCATGCTGACCAAGCGCAATAATATTGCCCCCAATATTGACCAAGGCATTTTTGATGCCTTGTTGATGTAGCTCAAGCAAGGCCATGTCCAAAGCGTAGCCCTTGGCATAGCCACCTAAATCAAGCTTCACAGCGGGATTGGTGCTATAAGCTGTATTGTTGTTAATCACGATATCCGACATTTGCGGATGGGCTTTTAGCAATTTTTGTATGGCCTGATCATCAATATCGACAGGGCTAAATTCATCGCGCTGAAACCCCCACAGACCAATCAAGCCACCAATAGCAGGGTTAAAAAGCCCTTGTGATTGCTCGGATAAAGTTTGTGCTTGCGTCAGCATTTTCGCTAACTCAGGACTGATTGCCACAGGCGCTTTGCCTGCCGCAAAACTTTGGTTGAGCTTGCTTAATTCACTATCAGGCTGCCAAGCGTGATAGTGCTGATGTAGCCTTTGAAAATCTTGCAGAATATGACTAATCGCCGCGTGAGCTTTGGCCTCAGTTTCGCCATCAATACTGATATCCACCAGCGTACCAAATACGTAAGACTGTGTTTGCACCAAAGGGGCTTTGCCACAAGCGCTCAGCATGACGGCAAGACTTAGCGCTAAAAATCTCAGTACATGCTTCATGCGCGAATCAGGCTTCTAAAGCATCCATAAAGATTACGGCTGGATTGCATGGTGTTTGTGTAGCAATTTCTACCATGCCCGTTGGGCTGGTCACATTGATTTCGGTGAGATGCTCACCAATCACATCCAAGCCCACCAAAAACAAGCCTTTGTCTTTTAGCACCTTGCCAACGGTACTGGCAATTTGCATATCTCTATCGGTCAGCGCTTGCGCCACGCCCGTGCCGCCTGCCGCTAAGTTACCCCGCGTTTCACCCGCCATAGGAATACGTGCTAAGGCATAAGGTAATGGTTCGCCATTAATCACAATAATGCGTTTATCGCCTTGGGTGATTTGCGGCAAATAGCGCTGTGCCATTACGGTGCGTTTACCGTAATCGGTGATGGTTTCAAGAATCACGCTGATATTGGGGTCTAACTGAGTCAGCCTAAAAATACTGCTGCCACCCATCCCATCCAGTGGCTTCACCACGATATCGCCATATGAACGTAAAAATTCACGAATCAAGCTGATATCGCAGCTTACTAAAAATTCAGGCGCGAACTGGGGAAAACGAGCCACTGAAAGTTTTTCGTTCCAATCTCTGACCGCAATCGGATTGTTAAGCACACGAGCACCTTGCTCAACCGCCAGCTCGAGTAAATAGGTGCTGTATAAAAACTCATTATCAAAAGGCGGGTCTTTGCGCATCAACACCACATCAAAATCTTGCGGCGCATACTCGATATAATCTCCCAAGGCATACCAAGGCTCACCTGCACGCCATGCAAAAGACTGTGCTCTTAAGCGCACCTGTGCTTGTCGCAAAAACAAATCACTTTGCAAGGCCACAAACAGTTGATGCCCACGCTGAGCGGCTTCGCGCATAATGGCAAGGCTGGTGTCTTTATAAGGCTTGAGGCTTTCAAGCGCATCAAGAATGACGACGATACGCATCATGATTGCGCTGGGTCGCTTTCTTCTAGCTCAATCGCGGCGGCAAGCAAAGCTAAACGCGCAACCACACTGTAGGCATAGAAACGGTTTTTAGCCGTATCAGGCGCATCAGCACAGTCGGGAGTTGAACAAGGATTATCAAAGGCGAGCGGAACAAAATGCATGCCAGGCGCATTCAAGTTTTCATCCACCGCACGACCAGTATGCACACGGTAAAAACCACCCACCACAAAATGGTCCATCATATAGACCACGGGCTCAGCCACCGCATCGTTAATGCTCTCAAAGGTATAAACACCTTCTTGAATAATGACTTCGTGCACTTCCATGCCTTCTTTCACCACCGCCATTTTATTGCGCTGTTTGCGGTTAAGATCGCGCACATCCTCAGGGCTTTTCACCGTCATAATGCCCATGCCATAAGTCCCAGCATCCGCTTTTACAATCAAGAAGGGCTCTTGTTCTACCCCGTACTCTTGATATTTTTGTTTAATTTTTGCGAGTAAGGTTTCAACCTTTGCTGCCATTTCATCCTCACCGACACGCGCCTGAAAATCCACGCCTTTGGCAGTATCGAAATACGGGTTAATCAGCCATTCATCAATCCCCATAAACTCAGCAAATTCTTTGGCCACCCGATTGTATGCAGAAAAGTGTTCAGATTTACGGCGAGTGGCCCAGCCTGCATGTAAAGGCGGAATCAGGTTTTGCTCTACACCTTGCAAGATATCTGGAATACCGCCCGACAAATCGTTATTCAACAACACCGCACAGCTATCAAACCCTGCTAGGGTTAAGCGGTTTTTAACGCGCTGCACGGGCTCTAACAAAATAGTCTGGCCAGGCTCAATTTCAATATGCGTAGGCTCAGTAATTTCTGGATTGATGCTGCCTATCCGCACTTCTAAACCCGCTTGCCGCAAAATATGCGCCAGCGCAGCTACATTTCGCAGATAAAAAGTGTTGCGGGTATGGTTTTCGGGAATCAGTAATAAGCGATGCGCTTCTGGGCAAATCTTTTCAACCGCGACTGTGGCGGCTTGAACGCATAAAGACAAAAAAGCAGGATTAAGATTATTAAATCCGCCCGGGAATAAATTGGTATCGACTGGTGCAAGTTTAAAACCCGCATTACGCAAATCAACCGATGCATAAAACGGTGAGCTATGCTCTAGCCACTGCACCCGAAACCAATGCTCAATTTTCGGCATGTTTTCGAGTATATTTTTCTCAAGCGCAAGCAGAGGGCCTTTGAGCGCGGTGGTGAGATGTGGAATCATGGTATCGCTTATCCAAACATAATAGTCATACGCTAATTTTAACGCAGTTATCCTCCTATCAGCACATTAAGTTGGGGCGGCAAAACCACATAAAAAAAGCGGACATTGCTGTCCGCTTTTTCATTCAAGCTAGTAATCCACTGAAATTACATATGATAAGCGCGCTCACCATGTTCAGCAGTATCTAAGCCTTCGCGTTCTGTTTCTTCGCTGACACGTAGGCCGATCACTAGATCAACAACCTTGTAAGCGATGAAAGCGACTACCGCTGACCATACTACTGTGACGCCAACACCCCATGCTTGGCTAGTCATTTGAGCAGCCATGTCATAACTACCTACTGCATTAGCAACATAGTCGTAAACGCCTGTACCACCTAAAGCTGGGTTTACAACAATGCCTGTAGCAAGCGCACCGAAAATACCACCAACGCAGTGCACACCAAATACATCTAGTGAATCATCATAACCAAATGCTGATTTCACTTTGGTCACAAAGGTGAAGCATAGTGGTGAAACGATTAAACCTAGAACAATCGCACCCATAGGGCCAGAGAAACCACAAGCTGGCGTAATAGCAACTAAACCAGCAATCGCACCTGATGCAGCACCCAACATAGATGGTTTGCCTTTTGTAAACCACTCAACAAACATCCATGAAACCGCAGCAGCGCAGGTAGCAAGCAAGGTGTTTGCAAACACTAGTGTTGCGAAACCACTGGCTTCTAAGTTTGAACCAACGTTGAAACCAAACCAACCCACCCACAATAATGACGCACCTATCATCGTCATTGTTACGCTATGTGGAGGCATCGCTTCTCTACCAAAACCGATACGTTTACCAAGTACCAGTGCGCCAACTAAACCAGCAATACCGGCATTGATATGCACTACTGTACCGCCTGCAAAGTCTAAAGCGCCTTTGCTGAATACAAAACCAGCTAACTCATTTGCCTTTGCACCAGCTTCTGCGCTAGTAAATGCATCAGGACCAGACCAGAACCACACCATATGAGCAATTGGCAAGTATGAGAAAGTGAACCAAAGCACCATAAAGAACAAGATGGCTGAGAACTTCATACGTTCAGCAAAAGCACCCACGATCAATGCTGGTGTAATCACCGCAAAAGTTAATTGGAAACACATATAGATGTATTCAGGAATGACAACACCTTTGCTGAAAGTCGCCACTGTTGAGTCTGGTGTAATACCGCTCAAGAATAAACGATCCCAACCGCCAAAGAACGGCGTTGTGCCTTGTGTGAAAGCAATACTATAGCCATAAACAGCCCAAAGCACGCCCAACAAACAAGTCAGCATAAAAGTTTGCATCAAGACTGAAAGCATATTCTTTTGGCGTGCCATACCGCCGTAAAACAAGCCCAAGCCAGGTACGCACATCATTAAAACAAGAACCGTTGCTACAATCATCCAAGCAGTATCGCCTTTGTTAGGCACTGGTGCCGCTGGTGTTGCAGCGTCTGTTGCTGGCGTAGCAGGCGCTACTGCAGCCGCATCGGCAGATGGTGCTACTTCAGTCGCCGTGGCAACTGCTTTAGTATCATCCGCATAGCTGACGTTAGCTAGGCCAAATACACCTAAGCCTAAAGCACTGACAAGCGCTAGAGTTGATAGTAATTTTTTCATGTTAAGTCTCCTTTATAGCGCTTCAGGCCCGGTTTCACCGGTACGTATGCGATAAACTTGTTCGAGATTGAAGACAAAAATCTTGCCATCACCGATTTTGCCCGTCGTTGCAGACTTCTCAATCACCTCAATCACTTGATCAAGCATTTCATCTGCAATCGCAACTTCTAACTTTACCTTAGGTAAAAAATCCACCACATACTCGGCACCACGGTACAACTCAGTATGCCCTTTTTGACGACCAAAGCCTTTAACTTCAGTCACAGTGATTCCTTGCACGCCAATGGCTGAAAGCGCCTCGCGTACCTCGTCAAGCTTAAATGGCTTGATAATGGCTGATACAAATTTCATTTGAATCTCCTCTTTTAGTTTTCAACGCTTAATCATTAAAACGTTTTTGATACAAACACTGTACCTTGCGCATCGGCAATATTGCCGCCGTTATAAACAGCAGAACCATAACCATCAACCTTGGCATTAGTATCTGTGTAATAAGCACCAACCGTTACGCCATTTTCAAAAGCTTTAGATGCGCCAAGTTTCCAGTCGGTATAAGAAAATACATCATTTGTCGCGCCGCTATATTCTTGACGACCCACGTGTGCAGTCACAGTAATCGTATCAGTCACAGGATAGTTAGCAGTCAAGTCAGCATAATAAGTACCCGCCGCATCTCTATTGCCAAAAACTCTATCTGAAACCGCGACAGAAAGTTTTGCAGTCACCCATTTATAAGCTAAAGAACCGTACACTTCGGTTGTTTCAGCCTTCGCTTGACCACTATTTGGTGTACCTGGATAAACATATTGCAACAAACCTACATCGTATGACACATCTTTAATCGCACCACGGTAACCGCCGTAAAGATCCAATTCCAAACTAGAGTTTTTATAACCTAGTGTTGGAGATGTAGGCACAGCTGCATCTTCCAACCAGCTCACGTTTGATGCCCATGAGCCTAAGTAAAATCCGCTTGAGTGAGTAAAATCAACGCCACCTTGAATAGCTGGCTTGTTTGCAGTTTGTGTCAATCCACGAAAAATATATTGGCTATAAAGACCGACGTTATAAGCAAGTGTGTATGCTGGTGTTGCTGCTGCAACAGTTCCTTCAGCATAAACAGATGATGAGGCTACAGTACCCAAAACAGCTAAGGCTAATAAAGATTTACGCATTTCGAATTTCCTTTTCTCTGAAAAAAATAAAACATTTGCGTTAATCTAAAAGCAATCGCCGTGCCAACAATAAAAACATATAAAAATCATACAGTTGAAATATAAAAAATGACTGTC
>JBMSSY010000014.1:0-17157 GCA_049424605.1 Candidatus Methylopumilus sp. | reverse complement strand
ATCGAATTGCGCAATAACGTGCCACGTGTCATCCGTGACGAGGGCTTCCACAATGGCTGAGATTAGAAATTACACCATGAACTTCGGCCCGCAGCATCCTGCGGCGCACGGTGTTTTGCGTTTAGTGTTAGAGCTTGATGGCGAAGTGATACAGCGCGCAGATCCACATATTGGATTACTGCATCGCGGCACTGAAAAGCTGGCTGAAAATCGCACTTATCTGCAATCCGTACCATATATGGATCGTTTAGATTATGTATCCATGATGTCTAACGAACATGCTTATGTCATGGCGATTGAAAAAATGATGGGCTTAGATGTCCCACTTCGTGCCCAATATATCCGTGTGATGTTCGATGAGATTACCCGCATTTTAAATCACTTGCTTTGGCTGGGCGCACACGCACTAGACGTGGGTGCCATGAGTGTGTTTTTGTATGCCTTCCGTGAGCGTGAAGATTTATTTGATATTTATGAGGCGGTTTCTGGCGCGCGTATGCATGCCGCATACTACCGTCCGGGTGGCGTTTATCGTGATTTGCCAGAGCGCATGCCACAACATTTGGAATCAACATTCCGTAGTAAAAAAGAAATTAACAAACTCAATGAAAATCGCCAAGGCTCAGTGCTTGATTTTATTGAAGACTTTGCGAATCGCTTCCCAACTTATGTGGATGAATACGAAACGCTGCTGACTAATAACCGTATTTGGAAACAACGTACTGTTGGCATTGGTGTGGTCACACCAGAGCGTGCATTGGCGCTTGGCATGACAGGCCCGATGATTCGTGGCTCAGGGATTGCTTGGGATTTGCGTAAAAAACAACCTTACGAAGTCTATGACAAACTCGATTTTGATATTCCAGTAGGCGTGAATGGTGATTGTTATGACCGTTACTTGGTGCGTATCGAAGAGTTTAGGCAATCTAATCGCATTATTAAGCAATGTATCGCTTGGCTACGCAATAACCCTGGCCCTGTGATTACTAGCGATAACAAAGTTGCGCCGCCTGATCGTGAGGGCATGAAAACTAATATGGAAGATTTGATACACCATTTCAAATTATTCACCGAAGGTTTCCATGTGCCAGCAGGTGAAGCTTATGCGGCAGTAGAGCATCCCAAAGGGGAGTTTGGTATTTACATGGTGTCTGATGGGGCGAATAAGCCTTATCGTTTAAAAATTCGCGCGCCGGGCTTTCCGCATTTGGCGGCTTTAGATGAAATGACAAAAGGCCATATGATTGCCGACTTGGTTGCCATTATTGGTACGCAAGATATTGTGTTTGGGGAGATTGATCGATAATGTTGTCTCAAGCGTCTCTCGATAAAATCGAATACGAATTAACGAAATATCCTAAAGAAAACCGCCAAGCTGCGGTGATGTCTGCGCTACGTATTGCGCAAGCCGAAAAAGGTTGGCTTGCAAAAGAAACCATCGCTTACGTTGCAGAGTATCTGGGCATTCCAGCCATCGCGGCTTTGGAAGTGGCGACTTTCTACAATATGTACGATTTGCAGCCTGTCGGACAATACAAAATCACTATTTGCACCAACATCTCATGCATGTTGCGTGGCGCTGACGAAATCGTTGATCACTTACAGCAAAAATTAAAAGTTGGCTTTAATGAAGTGACTCAAGACGGTCAATTTTGCTTAAAGGAAGGCGAGTGCATGGGCTGTTGTGGTGGCGCACCTTTGATGCACATTAACAATACGCAGATGCACGAGTTTTTAACGCCCGCTAAAGTGGATGAAATTCTTGAGGAGTTGAAGTAATGGCGACTCATCAAACACCTGTCCTCACCGACTTAAGCCAACAAACATTAGTGACTTTGCGCACCTTGGCGGCTAGTCAAGAAGTCAATCCGGGTAGCCTAAAAAATTACCAAAAACTGGGTGGTTACGAGCAGCTAAAACGTATTGTGACTGACAAGGTAAAAGCCACTGACATTATCACCGAAGTGAAAACTTCAGGTTTGCGTGGTCGTGGCGGCGCTGGTTTTCCAACGGGCTTGAAGTGGAGCTTTATGCCACGTTACTACGATGGTACTAAATACCTCGTTTGTAATACCGATGAAGGCGAGCCGGGTACTTTTAAAGACCGCGATATTATTCGCTACAATCCGCATCAACTAATTGAAGGCATGGCGATTGCCGCTTATACCTTGGGTGCGCGAGTCGGATACAACTATATCCACGGTGAAATTTGGCAAGATTACGAAATCTTTGAAGAAGCCTTAGCCGAAGCGCGTCAAGCAGGCTTTTTGGGTGAAAATTTATTTGGCACAAATTTCAGTTTTGATTTGTACGCTGTGCATGGTTACGGCGCCTATATTTGCGGTGAAGAAACTGCATTGATAGAGTCAATTGAAGGTAAAAAAGGTCAGCCACGCTTTAAGCCACCATTCCCAGCCAGTTACGGTGTCTTTGGCAAGCCAACCAACGTCAACAATACAGAGTCTTACGCCTCTATCCCTTGGATATTGCAGTATGGCGGACAAGCTTTCCAAGACTTAGGCGTGCCTAACTCAGGTGGAACTAAGCTGTTTTCAGTTTCAGGCCACGTTGAAAAACCGGGCAATTATGAAGTGAAAATGGGCACACCATTTACCGAACTGCTAGCAATGGCAGGTGGCATTTGGAAAGGTCGCACCCTTAAAGCAGTGATTCCTGGCGGGCCATCAACGGCAGTAATGCCAGCTTCAGCTATTATGGGCGCCACGATGGACTACGAGGGCTTATCTAAAGCAGGCTCTAGCTTGGGTGCTGGCTCTATGATAGTGATGGACGATACCACTTGCATGGTGACCACTTTAAAACGATTGTCTTACTTCTTTTACGAAGAATCATGCGGGCAATGCACGCCATGTCGTGAAGGCACAGGCTGGGTCTATCGCGTGATTAAGCGCATTGTGGATGGCGAAGGCAAGATGGAAGACTTGGATTTGTTGACCGATATCAGTAACAACATTTCAGGCCGTACTATTTGTGCGCTAGGTGAAGCGGCAGCAACGCCAGTATTGAGTTTTATTAAACACTTTAGACCAGAATTTGAATATTACATTCAGCATGGCAAATCCATGGTGACAGGCAAATAATATGTTGAAGATTGAAATAGACGGCAAACAAGTCGAAGTTGAACACGGCACCACCATTATTGACGCTGCCGACCAACTCGGCGTTGCAATTCCACGTTTCTGCTACCACAAGAAATTATCGGTAGCTGCTAACTGCCGTATGTGTTTAGTGCAAGTTGAAAAATTCAACAAACCATTGCCTGCTTGCGCAACCCCTGTTGCTGATGGCATGAAGATTTTTACACGTTCTAAATCTGCGATTGAAGCGCAAAAGAGCGTGATGGAATTCTTATTAATTAATCACCCTTTAGATTGTCCAATTTGCGACCAAGGTGGTGAGTGCGATTTGCAAGATATCGCCGTTGCTTATGGTGGCAGTGGCTCACGTTACACTGAAGAAAAACGTGTGGTATTTAATAAAAATATCGGGCCTTTGGTTAGCACTGATATGACGCGCTGTATTCAATGTACCCGCTGTGTGCGCTTCTTAAAAGAAGTCGGCGGCATGCAAGAGCTCGGTTTAATTGGTCGTGGTGAGCACGCTGAAATTACCGCTTATGTTGATAAGAGCGTGGATTCTGAGTTATCAGGCAATATTATTGATTTATGTCCAGTAGGCGCACTGACCAGCAAGCCTTTCCGTTACTCAGCGCGTAGCTGGGAACTGACGCGTCGCCCAAGCATTGCCGCGCATGATGGCTTAGGTTCTCATGTTGAAGTGCATGTCAAAAATGATCGCGTGATGCGTATCGTGCCTCGTGAAAAAGAAAGCATCAACGAATGCTGGCTATCTGACCGCGATCGTTTTTCATACGATGGTCTCAACAGCCCAGAGCGCCTGACTAAGCCTATGATTAAACATCATGGCGAGTGGCACGAAACCGACTGGAAGACCGCGCTAGAGTTCGCTGCACGCCGTATTAAAGAAACCACGGAAGATGACCCTGCTGGATTGGGTTTCTTGATTTCACCTAACGCCACTATGGAAGAAGGCTTTTTAGCTAAAAAGATAGCAAGAGCGCTTGCCTGCGGCAATATTGATCACCGTTTACGTCGTAGCGATTTCCGCTTGGATGGCCGTTTCCATGGCACGCCTTGGATGGGCTGTAATATCAGCGATGTGCAGCATATGGATCGTATTTTGGTGGTGGGCAGTAATCTGCGTAATGAACACCCCTTGCTTACCCAACGTATGCGCCGCGCTGTGGCGAATGGCGCTGAGTTGTCATTGGTCAATCCTATGGATGATGACCAACTTATGCAAGTCAGCCATCAAGCCATTTGTTCACCTAATGATATTGTCAATGTATTGGCGCAAATTTTAAAAGCCATGTCTGGCTTACAACGTCTTTCACTGTGTTTGCCTAAATCTATTAATGATTTGCTAGCCGGTGTGGTGGTGCGTGAAAACACCCAAGCTATCGCTGAAAGCTTGGCAGGTCACGGTAAAGATTATGATTTGGTTAATCCTAAGAGCGCTTTATTCTTGGGTAATATTGCCCAGTACCATCCACGTTACGCTGAGATTTACACCTTAGCTGAGGCGATTGCTTCACTTTGCGGCGCAACTTTTGGCGTGCTGTTTGAATCGTCCAATCGTGTTGGTTTGGATATGGTGCGGGTGATTCCTGGTCAAGATGGGCTCAACGCCAGAACCATGTTGGAGCAAGCAAGAAAAACCTATGTGCTATTAAATGTAGAACCAGAGTTTGATTGTGCCAACCCTGCTGTTGCCAAGCAAGCGATGGAGCAAGCTGAATGCGTGATTGCACTCACTTCATATAAATCAAGCGCGCTTGAAAATGCTGAGGTATTGCTGCCAATCGCACCATTTACAGAAACATCAGGCACTCGCATGAGCATGGAAGGCCGCGTTCAAAGCTTTACTGCTGCTGTGAAACCGCTTGGAGAATGTCGCCCAGCTTGGAAAGTATTGCGCGTATTAGCCAATACGCTGGGCTTAGAAGGCTTTAATTTTGAGAGCAGTGATCAAATCAAAACGGAAATCTTTGGCGGTGAAAAACCTTCAACCGTTGTTTGGGGTCGTTTAAACAATAACCTCAGAATTTTGTTTGATGTCAAAGTACAAGAAAAATCCAACGTACTGCAACGTCTAGGCGAAGTGCCTCAATACCTGATGGACTCAGTTGTGCGCCGCTCAGCGCCTCTGCAAAAGACTAAATTAGTGGCAGAGCCATTTGCTGGCATGAATGCAAAACTGATGGCGGAGTTGGGCGTGCAAGAGGGCGACTTAGTGGTGGTGAAGCAAGGTATAGGCTCAGCCAAATTAAAAGTGAAGCTAGATGCTGGCTTGGCTAAAGGCACTGTGCGTGTCGCAACTGGATGTGAGCTGACCAGCGCTTTGGGTGAGTTGATGGGTGAGATTGAGGTAACAAAAGCATGAACACATTGATGCAACCATTACTCGCTCTAGGCGCTTCCGTTTTCGGTACTTATTGGGCTGCGGTTTCGCTCACTGTTTGGACTTTGCTTAAAATAGTCGCGATAGTTTTGCCTTTGATGGGTGCTGTGGCTTATTTAACTTTGGCTGAGCGTAAAGTGATCGGCTTTATGCAAGTGCGTATTGGCCCTAACCGCGTGGGTTATTTTGGTTTATTACAACCTTTAGCTGATGGCATCAAATTACTGATGAAGGAAATTATTATTCCTACCGAATCCAGCAAAGGCTTATTCTTGCTTGGTCCAGTATTAGCCATTGCTCCAGCATTTGCTGCTTGGGCGGTGGTGCCCTTTGACCCAGACTTGGTGTTAGCCAATGTTGATGCGGGCTTGCTGTATATCTTGGCGATGACTTCGGTAGCGGTATATGGCGTGATTATTGCGGGCTGGGCTTCTAACTCTAAATATGCCTTTTTGGGCGCACTGCGTTCTGCGGCACAAATCGTTTCTTATGAAATCGCTATGGGCTTTGCGCTAGTCGGTGTGTTGATGTGCGCTAACTCATTAAATCTTGGCAAAATTGTCATGGCACAATCTGGCGGGATTTTTCAGTGGTACTGGTTGCCATTGTTTCCTTTGTTTATTGTGTATTTTATTAGTGCGGTAGCAGAAACCAACCGCGCCCCGTTTGACGTTGCCGAAGGTGAGTCAGAAATCGTGGCGGGCTTCCATGTGGAATACTCAGGGATGGCCTTTGCAGTGTTCTTCTTGGCGGAATATGCCAATATGATTTTGGTTTCTATGCTCGCGGCAATTATGTTCTTGGGCGGATGGTTATCTCCTGTGCCATCACTGATTCCCGACAGTTTCTTGTGGTTGCTAGCTAAAGTTGGCTTCTTACTATTCTTCTTCTTGTGGTTCCGTGCGACTTTCCCACGTTATCGTTATGACCAAATTATGCGTTTGGGTTGGAAAGTGTTTATTCCAATTACATTGGTTTGGATTATTGTCGTGGGCGGTTTAATGCAAACTCCTTGGGGCTATTTGTTCCACTAAGTGGGTGACACTAAGAGCTAAAAATGTTGAAGAAAATTAAAGAGATTATTTCAAGTTTAATGCTGGTAGAGCTGCTGAGAGGCATGCTACTTACAGGGCGTTATTTCTTTGCGCGCAAAATTACGGTGCAATATCCAGAAGAGCGTACACCGATTTCCTCACGCTTTAGAGGCTTGCATGCTTTACGCCGCTACGAAAACGGCGAAGAGCGCTGCATTGCTTGCAAACTTTGTGAAGCAGTTTGTCCTGCGATGGCGATTACCATTGAATCAGAACAGCGCGAAGACAATACCCGCCGTACTACTCGTTACGACATTGATTTAACCAAATGTATTTTCTGTGGCATGTGTGAAGAGTCTTGCCCAGTCGATTCAATTGTTGAAACGCGCATTTTTGAATATCACGGTGAACAACGCGGTGATTTGGTCTACACCAAGGAGATGTTGCTGGCGGTGGGCGATAAGAATGAAGCGCAAATTGCTGCCGACCGTGTAGCTGACGCTAAATTTAGATAAGGCACTTAGCATGATATTCCAAGGCATGATTTTTCAAGATTACGTTTTTTACGCATTAGCCATTATTCTGCTATTCGCTGGTTTACGAGTGATTACCGCCCGTAACCCTGTGCATGCGGCTTTGTACTTGGTGCTGGCCTTTTTTACCGCGGCAGGCATTTGGCTATTGTTAGAGGCTGAGTTTTTAGCCATCGCGCTAGTGTTGGTGTATGTGGGCGCGGTGATGGTCTTATTCCTATTTGTGGTGATGATGCTGGATATTAATCTGGACAAACTACGTGAAGGTTTTTGGGATTACTTACCGATGGCAGGCTTTATCGGCGTGTTGATGGCGGCTGAGATGGTGATGATTTTAGGCAGCAAACATTTCGGTTTAGCACGGGTCAGTTCGCCTACGCCGCATTTGGCTGATTACAGCAATACCGCTGAATTAGGCCGTCAGCTATACACCGATTATTTAATGCCGTTTGAATTGGCAGCCGTGGTGCTGTTAGTGGCGATTGTTGCCGCTATCGCTTTGACACTGCGCGATCGTAAAGACTCTAAATTTATCAATCCTGCGGCGCAAGTGCGGGTCAAACGTGCTGACCGTATTCGTATGGTGAGCATGCCAGCAGATGTTGAATCGACTGCGGTAGAAACAGAAAAGGCGAAATCATAATGGTGAGCTTGTCGCATTACTTGATTTTAGGCGCATTGCTATTCGCAATTAGTGTGGTTGGGATTTTTCTTAACCGTAAAAATGTGATTATTTTATTGATGGCAATTGAGCTGATGTTACTAGCGGTGAACTTGAATTTTATTGCCTTCTCACATTACTTAAACGATATTGCAGGCCAAGTATTTGTATTTTTTATTCTAACGGTGGCTGCCGCGGAGTCTGCGATAGGCCTCGCTATTTTGGTTGTGCTATTTAGAAACTTAAGAACCATTAACGTGGATGACCTCGATAGCCTAAAGGGCTAAGCAGAAATAATGAACATGCTATCTAACTATCTCTCTATGCAACAAATTTACTTGCTTATCCCGCTATTGCCGCTGATTGCATCGGCGATTGTCGGTATTGCGAACAAAGCCTTACCACGCCATTTTGCGCATATCCTTACCATTTCAGGCGTGGCGGGTGCTTTTGGCTTATCTGTTTATGTGTTTTTAGATGTCTTACAAGGCCATGTTTATAACGGCACGGTGTATACATGGCTGACTACCAGCACTTATAGCTTTCAAGTGGGCTTCCTTATCGATAAATTAACCACCATGATGATGCTGGTGGTGACTTTTGTGTCATTGATGGTGCATATCTACACCATCGGTTATATGCATGAAGATGAAGGCTATCGCCGCTTTTTTAGCTATATCTCACTGTTCACTTTCTCCATGTTGATGTTGGTGATGGCCAATAACTTTATGCAGCTATTCTTTGGTTGGGAAGCAGTAGGCTTAGTTTCCTACCTGTTAATTGGCTTCTGGTATACCCGCCCAACAGCAATTTACGCTAACTTAAAAGCATTCTTGGTGAACCGCGTAGGTGACTTTGGTTTCTTGCTGGGCATAGGCATGGTGCTGTGGTGCTTTGGTAGTCTGGATTACACCACCGCGTTTGAACAAGCGCCGCGCTTTGCACACGCCACTGTGGATATTATTCCTGGCGTGCATTGGTCTACCATGACGGTGATTTGTATTTTGCTGTTTATTGGCGCGATGGGTAAATCAGCGCAAGTGCCATTACACGTTTGGTTGCCAGATTCAATGGAAGGCCCAACGCCAATTTCCGCTTTGATTCATGCGGCTACCATGGTGACGGCTGGTATTTTTATGGTGGCACGTATGTCACCTTTATTTGAACTATCTACCACCGCGCTTTCCTTTGTTATGGTGATTGGTGCTATCACAGCGCTGTTTATGGGCTTTCTTGGCATTATCCAAAATGATATTAAACGGGTGGTGGCTTACTCTACGCTCTCACAACTTGGGTATATGACGGTTGCGCTAGGCGCTTCAGCTTACTCAGTGGCGATTTTCCACTTGATGACGCATGCTTTCTTTAAAGCCTTGCTGTTCTTGGGCGCTGGCTCTGTGATTATGGGCATGCACCATGACCAAGATATCCGCAATATGGGCGGCCTGCGTAAATATATGAAGATTACTTGGATTACCTCTTTGATAGGCTCTTTAGCCTTGATTGGTACGCCATTCTTATCAGGCTTTTATTCAAAAGATTCGATTATCGAAGCGGCTAAGTTATCGCATATTCCCGGTAGCGGTTTTGCTTATTTTGCAGTGCTCGCGGGGGTGTTTGTCACAGCGTTTTACTCATTCCGTATGTATTTCTTAGTATTCCACGGCAAAGAGCGTTGGATGGAAAAGCAACATCATCACGATGACCATGCACATGATGATCATGATCACCATCATGGCCTAGGCCCAAATGATGTGCCACATGAACAAGCATGGGTAGTGACTTTGCCGTTAGTGTTGCTGGCTATCCCATCATTAGCCATTGGTTTTATTGCGATTGAACCTATGCTCTTTAAAGACTTTTTCAATGGTGTGATTTTCATCGATAGCACCGCGCATCCTGTGATGCATGAGCTGGCTGAAGACTTCCACGGCGCTGTTGCCATGGGCTTGCATAGTTTTACTTCATTACCATTTATCCTTGCCGCCTCTGGCGTAGCACTGTCTTGGTTGTTCTATATGAAGCGCCCAGATATTCCAGCCGCCATTCAAGCTAAGTGTGGCCTGATAATGTATGTCCTAGAAAATAAATACGGTTTTGACCGCTTTAACGAAAAAGTATTTGCTGGCGGCTCACGTTTGATTGGCAGCAAACTTTGGCAAATTGGTGATGTGCAATTGATTGATGGTGTGATGGTGAATGGCACTGCTAATCTGATTGGACGCATCTCAAAAGTGATTCGCGGTTTGCAATCAGGCCTAATTTACCACTACGCGTTTGCCATGATTATTGGCGTATTTTTATTACTTACCTTATTCATGAAGGTTTAAATGACAAGCTTGCCACTTCTTAGTCTTGCGATTTGGGTGCCGATTTTTGCTGGCATCCTAGTCTTACTTACTGGCGATGACAAAAATGCCTCGTCTGCACGTTGGATAGCCTTATTAGGCAGTCTAGTCGCCTTTGCTGTGACGATTCCGCTTTACACAGGCTTTAATTTTGCAGACGGTGGATTCCAGTTCCAAGAGGGATTTAGCTGGATTCCCACTTTCAATATTCATTACCATTTGGGTGCGGATGGCATTGCTGTTCCCTTGATTTTATTAACTAGCTTCACCACCATTTTAGTGGTGATTGCCGCTTGGGAAGTCATACAAAAGCGTGTCGCGCAGTATATGGCCGCTTTTCTTATTATGTCTGGCCTGATGATAGGCGTATTTAGTGCTTTAGATGCCATCCTCTATTATGTGTTTTGGGAAGCGATGCTCATCCCCATGTTCTTGGTGATAGGCGTTTGGGGCGGGCCAAATCGTGTTTACGCCACCATTAAATTCTTCCTCTATACCTTGCTTGGCTCTTTGCTAATGCTGGTTGCTTTTATCTATTTGTTCTACCAAACCAATAGCTTTGAAATTGTTGATTACTACCGCTTGCCGATGGCAATGCCAGTACAGATTTTGGTATTCCTCGCCTTCTTTATGGCATTCGCCGTCAAGATTCCGATGTGGCCTGTGCACACATGGTTGCCAGATGCCCACGTAGAAGCGCCAACTGGCGGCTCGGTCGTGTTGGCAGCAATTGCGCTTAAGCTAGGCGGTTATAGCTTTTTACGTTTTGCCATGCCGATTGCGCCTGATGCGGCACATTATCTATCTGGCTTTATGATTACTTTATCGCTGATTGCCGTGGTGTATATCGCTTTGGTGGCACTGGTGCAGCAAGACATGAAAAAGCTGATTGCTTATTCTTCTATCTCACACATGGGCTTTGTGACTTTAGGCTTTTTCTTGTTTAACTCGATAGGCTTAGAAGGCGCCATGGTGCAGATGATTTCGCACGGCTTTATTTCTAGCGCCATGTTCTTAAGCGTCGGGGTTTTGTACGACCGTATGCATTCACGCCAAATTGCTGATTACGGTGGCGTGGTCAACACCATGCCTAAGTTTGCCGCTTTTGCCGTTTTATTTGCCATGGCGAATGCAGGCTTGCCAGGCACATCAGGCTTTGTGGGTGAGTTTATGGTGATTTTAGGCGCCTTACAAAAGAACTTCTGGTTTGCTTTCTTGGCATCCACCACCTTGATTTTTGGTGCGGCTTACACGCTATGGATGGTGAAGCGCGTATTTTATGGCGAGATTGCCAATGCCCATGTGGCAGAGTTGTTGGATATCAATAAACGTGAATTATTGATACTAAGTAGCTTGGCGATTCTAGTGATAGGTTTTGGTGTGTATCCACAGCCCATCACCGAAATGACACATGCAACGGTGGCGCAATTCCTAGACCATATGGCACACACCAAAATACCAGCAGGTTTATAAGGCGACTTAATTCGCCGAATACGATTGGAAATATAGAAATATGAATGGACTTCAAACGGATTTAATCTCAGCGCTACCAGAGCTGTTTGTGCTCTCGATGGCGATGTTCATTTTGCTTGTAGATTTGTTCTTAAGCCCATCTAAGCGCATTGTTATTTTTCTATTGGCTCAAATAACGCTATTAGGCGCTGCTTTTATCACCATCGCCACGCACCACCCAAGCGTTACTTACGCCTTTAGCAGTATGTTTGTGGATGACCCATTTGCCGATGTGATGAAGCTGATGATTTATCTCAGCACTTCTATTTTCTTGGTCTATAGCCGCGCTTATATCAGCTTGCGTGGTATGTTCCGTGGCGAGTTTTATGCCTTAGTCTTGTTTGCAATGGCAGGCATGATGGTGATGGTATCAGGCCAACACTTTTTAACCTTATACATGGGCTTGGAACTGCTGTCTTTGTGCTTGTATGCGCTGGTGGCGATGGATAGAGAAAATGCCCGTGCCACAGAAGCCGCCATGAAGTATTTTGTATTAGGTGCTTTGGCTTCTGGTATGTTGCTTTACGGAATCTCCATGATGTACGGCGCAACAGGAAGTTTAAATATTTCCGAAGTGGCTAGTGCTTTACTCAATGGTTCGCAAGACAAGCCTGTATTGGTATTGGGCACTGTGTTTATTGTGGCTGGCTTGGCATTTAAGCTAGGCGCTGTGCCTTTCCAAATGTGGGTGCCAGATGTTTACGAAGGCTCTCCAACCGCTGTTACCTTGTTCATAGGCTCAGTGACAAAACTCGCTGCCTTTGCTTTTGTGATTCGTATTTTGGCGCAAGGCTTATACGTGTTGGCGATTGATTGGCATGGCATGTTGATGATTATGGCAGTGCTTTCTATCATCATCGGTAATATTACCGCAATTGCGCAAACCAACCTCAAGCGTATGCTGGCTTATTCTACGATTTCGCATGTAGGCTTTTTGCTGTTTGGCCTAATGAGCGCCAGTATGAACGGCTACATTTCATCCATGTTTTATATCGTCTCTTATGTGCTGATGACCTTGGCTGGCTTTGGCATGATTTTATTGCTCAGCCGCAAAGGCTTTGAAGCCGAACAACTGGACGACTTAAAAGGCCTTAATCAACGTAGTCCGTGGTTTGCATTTATGATGTTAATCACCATGTTCTCAATGGCTGGTGTGCCGCCAACCTTGGGCTTCTACGCTAAATTTGCAGTGCTACAAGCCGCTTTGCAGGCTGGCTTCTTATGGTTGGTGGTGTTTGCGGTATTAATGGCGGTGATAGGCGCTTTCTACTATTTGCGCATCGTCAAACTGATGTATTTTGATGAGCCTGTTGATCACAGCCCGATTAACAACCCACTAGAAATGAATATACTGCTTAGCCTAAATGCTCTGGCTTTGCTGGTGTTTGGCCTGATGCCTCAGGGTTTAATGGATATGTGTGCTTACGCGATTGGACATAGCCTTCAATAGGCTTTTACTCTGATGACCAATTTTATCTTATTGTTGTTGGCCTTAGTTTTGGCAAATTCGCCTTGGTTTTCTGAGCGTTTGTTTTTTTTGATTCCGCTGAAAAAACAACCCAAAAACGTGGCTTGGTGTTTACTGGAATTAGTCACTTTATATTTCATCCTCGGCTTTATCATTCGCTATGCTGAGCACGCAAGAATGGGGCAGGTTGCGCCACAAAAATGGGAGTTTTATGCCATTACCGCTTGCCTGTTTTTAGTCTTAGCCTTTCCTGGTTTTATTTATCGTTTTTTCTGGAAGCATTAATCACAGCGCTGATGATGGCTTATCATGGCCAAAATAAAAGCACCTTGCTTAATTAGCCAAGAGATTTTTAACTAGAAATTAATGAAACAAAACGACCAACATTTGATTGAAATCTGCATCTCATCAGAGCTAGTGCTTGATGGCGGCATGATGCGGGTCAAGCGCGACCAAGTGCGCTTGCCAAGTGGCAATCAGAGTCAACGCGAATTTATCTTACATCCAGGTGCCGTGCTGATTGTGCCATTGCTGGAAAATGGCAATTTGCTATTAGAGCGCCAGTTCCGATATCCACTTAATCGCGTGTTTGTTGAGTTGCCAGCAGGCAAAATCGACCCTGGTGAGGATGTCCTATTGACGGGGCAGCGTGAGTTGCTTGAGGAGACCGGCTACACCGCGCAAGAGTGGATATATCTAGGCTTGCAACATCCTTGTATAGGCTATTCCGACGAAGTGATTTATATGTTTGTGGCTAAAGGGCTAGCGGCTGGCGATGCGCACTGCGACGAAGATGAAGCCTTGGAGCTATTTGAAGCGAGTTTGGATGATTGCTTGCAAATGGTTGCCACACAGCAAATCACCGATGCAAAAACTATTTTAGCGCTGATGTATCTTGAAAAGTATTTGCAAGGGATTTGGCCTGCTTTGTCTCTAAACTCATCCATGCCTTTAGATCAAGCTAGCCTGAATGCAGACAACTAAAAAAGTCTTGATTGTGGGTTGTGGTGATTTAGGCACTGCACTCGCGCACCAACTGCAAGCACAAGGAATCTCAGCGATAGGCTTGAGTCGCTCATTATCTGCCGACACTCGCTTGCTCAGGATACAAGCCGATGTGACTCAGCCTAGTTCGCTATCTACCATTGCTGATATTAACCCAGACTTTGTCGTTTACTGCGTGGCGGCTAGCGCGCAGACCGATGAAAATTATCGACAGCATTATGTGCAAGGCTTAGCCAATGTGCTTAATGCACTTGATGGCGCCAGCAATCTCAAGCATGTTTTTTTTGTATCAAGTACGCGAATGTATGGCGCATCCACCGAGGCCTTGTTGGATGAGCACAGCGAGGTACAGGCCTTGGATTTTGGTGCGCAGCGTTTATTAGAAGCAGAAAACTTACTCCGTCTAACCGCCAAAACTTGGACTTATACCACCTTAAGATTAACGGGTATTTATGGCCCAGGCCGAACCCGTATGCTCACGCTTGCGGCTCATCCATCGCAATGGCCTCAACAAAACACTTGGACTAACCGCATTCATCGCGATGATGCCGCGGCCTTTGTGCTGCATTTAATCAATCGCTTGATGGCAGGGCAGTCTATACAAGATTGCTATATCGTGACCGATAGTTGCCCCGTATCTCAATACGAGGTGTTGCATTACTTAGCCGAAAAAATGGGCATCAACATAGCAACTGCGCTGCCGCCCGTGCTTGGTGGCAAGCGCATGTCAAATCAGCGTATGTTATCGACAGGCTTTCACCTGAAATATCCCGATTATCAGTTGGGCTATTCAGCCATGCTAGATGCCGTTTGAGAGGCTATGGCCGCAGAGGCAAGTGCTAGCGCATCTAATAGCGCATCTAAGTCTTGTGCTGTGGTAAATGGGTTCATTAAGGTCGTGCGTAGCCAAGTGCTGCCATGCAAATCCACTTGCGTTAGATGAAACTCACCATGCTGAACGATGTGCTGACGAATACGGCTTTGATGTTGATTGATTTGCGCTTGATTTAAATGCTGTGGGCGATATCTAAAACAGACGATATTCGTTTCGGGCGGCATCAGCAACTCAATATCTGCCCGCGCTTGTATTTTTGAGGCCAATATTGTGGCTTTTGCAAAGCCCTCGTCTATCAGCGCCCCCATTCCATCGCTGCCATACAAAGAAAATCCTGCCCACAACTTTAGGGCCATCATGCGCTTAGTGCATTCTAAGGTGCGGTAGCTAAGGTTAAAGGCTTCTTCTTGCGGGCTATTGCCCTGAAACAAATACGAGGCATCTTGGCTAAATGCGGCGTAGCTATGTTGTTCATTGCGGAATAACACTGCCGAAACTGCCGCAGGCATATACATTAATTTATGCCCATCCCACACCACAGAGTCCGCCAATGCTATCCCTGAGATTTTATGAGCATGGGTTTTTGAAAGTAGGGCAGATGCGCCATGTGCGCCATCTACATGCAACCAAAGCTGATGGCTTTGGCAATACTCACCAATCGCCATTAGCGGGTCTATGCTGCCTGTTGGCGTGCATCCAGCGTTGGCAACCACGGCGATCACGGTTTCATGTTTGCTTAAACATGCTTGATGTGCGTTTTGTAGCGCCTTTAAATCCATTTTGCCAGCTTGGTCAGCGGCAATTTTAATCACGCTGTCGCTACCCAAACCCATCACCCCAGCGGCGCGTGAGATGGAATAGTGCGCATGTTCAGAGACCAAGATTCTAAGTTTGGACTCCGCTGTGACGCCATTTTGCCAAATATTGGATGATGGGTTTGCCCGCTTAGTGCTGATTTGTCTAGCCACTAGCAGGGCGGTTAAATTGGCCTGTGCGCCGCCTGAGGTAAGCACGCCCCCCGCGTTTTGCCATGCTGAGCCATCATCAATTAATGCGCACAACCACCGAATGACTTGGCGCTCCAGCATGGTGGCACTTGGCCCAGTCTCGTATACCGCCATGGCTTGATTGGTCAGTGCCGCCACCAAATCACATAAAGCCGCCATAGGTAAGGGAGTCGCCACCTGATGGCCCATATTATGGGGATGATGAATGGCTAAATTATGCGGCAGAATTTCCTGTTGGATTTTTTGCAGTAATCCTTGTGGGTCTATGGTCGGCCTTTGCGGCAAGGGCGCTTGCCAGTTTGCATCTTCAAGCACAGGCATTTTCCAGTTGAGAACTTTAGATGCGCCAGCCAAGTTTTCAGCTAAGTGCGTAGCCAGTAAATCAATCAGTTGATGACCTGTTTCAGCAAACTGCTGACTATCAAACATCGCGGCGATAATGGGGTTGGTATGTTGTGGCTTAGTATGTTTTGGCATTTAAATCTCAAGGCCTCTTGTTCTAAACCAGCCAGTGATGCTGATGCGCTCTCGCTTGGCTGGTAAAACCTCATGTAAAAAGTCGCTGGATAAAAACACAACTAAAGTGCCTGCCTGCGGAAAAATATCTATCCACTTTAAAGCATCCTGCTGATCTAAATACATCCTGAGTTGACCGCCATCTTCAGGCTGCCAATCCTCGTTGAGATACAAAATACAACTGACTTTGCGCTCCGCTTTGCCTATCAATTGATCTAAATGCTTTTGGTAGCCAGCGCCAGCAGGATAAATGGCAAAATGGCTTTCTAGCTCAAATAAACCCAAAAAGAAGGCTTGATTAAGCGCTTGTTGCAATTCAGAAGTCGCTGCAAGGTAGGTGGACTCAGCTTGGCTCGCTAAATCCCCTTCTATCCAATGGATAAAATCACCGCGTATCGTCGCTGCCTGTGTTGGGGTGTTCAGCCCTGTTTTGGCCTTGTGCATGGCGCCAGCACCCTGTAAAGACCTTGCTTGTAGGGCTAAATCTTTTATGACATCAGGGGCTAAAAACTGCTCGACTACCGCATAGCCTTGCTGCGCGATGAGATCAATAATATTTGTGATAGCGCTTTGCAGAGAGGGGCTTAACATGGGGTGCATTATAGCGCGATGTGCCATAAGGTTCATTTGCTTAATCAAGGGCAATGCGCTAGAATTCGCACCTCTTTTGAAAAGACAAATAGGCGGTTAGCTCAGTTGGTTAGAGCGCTTGGTCGACATCCAAGAGGTCAGCAGT
>JBMSSY010000013.1:0-17882 GCA_049424605.1 Candidatus Methylopumilus sp. | reverse complement strand
TGGGATGCGTGTTAAATAAAGCTTCAGGGCAGTGCATCAAACAAACAATTGCATCAATAAAAAAGAGTACCAAATAAAAAAGAGTACCAAATAAACAAGCCCGCATTTGCGGGCTTGTTTATTTGAGCTTGCTACTTTTTAGCTTATTTTTTAGCTGGTGGTGCACCTGCGCCTACAGTGAGCTCTGGTTTTAGTTTGGCTAAAGTTTTGTCACCAATGCCAGGTACATTGTTTAATTCATCTACAGTTTTGAAATTACCGTTTTTCTTGCGATAGTCGAGAATGGCTTGTGCCTTGGCTGGGCCGATGCCTTTTAGTGATTCAAGTTGTTCTAGGGTTGCAGTATTCAGGTTCACTGCCGCAAAAGCGCCAGCGATAAAGCTAAAGAACAAAATGATGCCAAGTAATAACTTTCTCATGTTGAATCTCCTCTTTTAAAATGAATGGGTTGCGTATAAAACTGACGCAACTACATCATAGTCCTGTATTAGATTAGGCGTAAATCAACATGGCGATAAATCAGGATAAAAGCGTTTCTTGGTAGATTCTTTTGAGTGTTTCCAGTGGGTTTTTAGCTTGGGTAATGGGGCGACCAATCACTAGGTAACTTGAGCCAAGCTCAAGCGCTTGGCGGGGCGTGACCACTCTGGACTGATCATCTAACTTAGCATCCGCAGGGCGAATACCTGGCGTAACTAAACAAAAATCCTGCCCAAAAGTGTCACTTAGTAGCTTGGCTTCTTGGGCAGAACAGACCACACCATCCAAGCCAGCAGCTTGAGTCAATTTGGCTAATCTCAATACATGCTCCTCAACAGAGCCTGCAACGCCAAGTTGATTGAGCGTTGCTTGGTTCATGCTGGTAAGTACGGTAACGGCAATCAGAATGGGCTGCTGCCCAGAGCGATCTACCCCTTCGCGTGCTGCTTCCAGCATGGCGCTTCCGCCTGAGGCATGCACGTTTAGCATCCAAACCCCTAAGCGACTTGCTGCCTCACAAGCTTTGGCGACGGTGCTGGGGATATCATGAAATTTTAAATCTAAAAATACGCCAAAGCCTTTTGCAATTAAGGCTTCAACCAAATTCGGCCCTGCCGCGGTAAATAACTCTTTACCCACTTTTAAGCGACAAAGTGCAGGGTCTAATTGGGCGACAAAATTAAGCGCATCTTGAGGATGCGCATAATCTAATGCGATTACAATTTTAGGGTCAGGTGTGATTTGCTTCATGCCACGGTTTCTTTAGGTTCGGCTGGTAGAGATTCCCAAGCGTTGCAAGCTGGACATTGCCAATGGAAGTTGCGCGCTTTAAAGCCGCATTGATCGCAACAGTAAGCGTTGCGGTTGCCAATTGCGTAGCGTATGGTTTGGTGCATCAAGCTAATATCACTATTTGCCTGATTGCTTTGCAAGCCACGCGCTTTTAAAAGCTGGTCTAGGGTTTGCAGGCTAGGTTTTCTTTCCAAATCGCTGAGTGCTAAGCTGGCGGCGGCATCTGCACCTTGTTCTGCTAAGGTGATTTCAAACACAACGGCGAGTAGCGATGGCAGTTTGTAGTTTTGAAAATATTGTCTTAACAACTCAACGCCTTCATTGAGTTCTCCAATTTCTCGATAACTTTGCAGTAGCTTATTGGCGACCATGCCCAGATATTCAGGCTTTTGAAATTCAACACGCTTCCAAAATCCAATAGCGACTTTGTAGGCTTTGGCGCTCATTTCCATATCGCCCAACATGATATTGGCTCTCACGCAGCTTTTATTGGCATCTAAAGCCATTTCTAGCTCATGACGGGCGGTGTGTGCATCTTGATCAAGGATAGACTTAATGGCCATTTCACAATAAAACTGTGCCACTTCTTTACGAAATGAAACGCCAGACACACGTTCAAGTTCTGTTGCTGTTTTAATAGCACGTTGCCATTCACGTTCACGGATGTAAATTTCCAGCAGTGCGCGCAGTGCGGGTTGTTTGTAGCGGCTATCATCTAAACCGCTAAACAACTCCTCGGCACGGTCATAAAGGCCCGCTTTTAAATAATCTTGCGCTAACTCTGCTTTAATGGCTTTTCTTTGTTCGTTGGGCAACTCTTTGCGGTCGAGTAAGCTTAAGTGTAGATTGATTGCGCGGTCGACTTCACCACTGCGGCGAAACAAGCTACCTAAAGCAAAATGCAGCTCTAGCGATTCTGCATTGGCCTGTGCCGCTTCAATAAAAGCTTCAATCGCTTTGTCTTGCTGGTCGGTAATTAAGAAGTTTAAGCCCTTGAAATACGCAGCAGGTAAGCTGGTGGATTCAGACAGCAGTTGCTTGATGTCTATGCGTGCGGCAACCCAACCAAGTGCAAAAAACAGCGGGATAGCAATCAGCCACCAATATTCAAAATCCATTATTGAGCGCCTTGATGGTTAATGGCTGCGTTGGCATTTTCTTTGCGCAATTTATTTAATTCGCGACGTTGTTTGATGAGTGTTGGCGTAATGGCAATCAGCCCAGCCGCAATGCCTGTGATTAGTGCAGTAAATAAAATAAGCGATAAAGGGGCTTGCCAAGAGAGTCCTAGGTAGTAAAACAGGGTGACTGGGTATGCGTTTTTGAGCGCAAAGCCCATTAAAAGAATGAACAGGACAATCCCTAATATTTTATAAATAATTCGCATGACTTGGATTTTACTGGCGCTGGTTAAAAAGGGCTAGGTAAAAATGATATAAAAAAACGGTAGCTCCTAGTCTTGCGATTTGGACACTACCGTTTTTAGGGTTCAACCAACATCAAGTTGATTGATATAGCTAGCTAAAACTTAGACTAAATCTACGCGCTCACGTAACTCTTTGCCTGCTTTAAAGTGAGGAACGTGTTTTGCAGGCACCTCAACTTTGCTACCAGTTTTTGGGTTACGACCTAGACGAGGCGGGCGGTAGTTAAGACTAAAACTACCAAAACCGCGAATCTCGATACGCTCGCCAGCTGCTAAGTTATCTGTCATTGAGTCAAGAATGGCTTTCACTGAAAGTTCAGCATCCTTCACCACAAGTTGAGGAAAACGTGCAGCCAAGTTAAGAATAAGCTCAGATTTTGTCATGGCATGCTACCTTATTCGTTGTTTTTGCTATCAAGTTTAGCTTTAAGCAAAGCGCCTAGGTTAGTAGTGCCTGCTGTTGCTGCACCATCATCAGGTACTTGAGCAGCTTCTTTAGCTTTAGCAGTTTTGGCTTTAGGTTTAGCTTCAGTTTTTTCTTCTGATGATGCGCCTGAAGGATCAGCAGTGAGTTGTTTAACACCCAATGAGATACGTTCTTTTTCAACATCAATGCTCAATACTAAAGCTGATAACTCATCACCTTTTTTGAAGTTGCGGATTGCTTCTTCGCCAGTTTGTGTCCATGAAAGGTCTGATAAGTGAACTAGACCATCAATGCCACCTGGCAAGCCGATGAATACACCGAAATCAGTAATTGACTTGATTTGACCGCTCACTTGATCACCTTTTTTATGGGTAGATGCGAAATCATCCCATGGGTTAGTTTGGCATTGTTTCATGCCTAGTGATAAGCGACGACGATCTTCGTCAATTTCAAGAATCATGACTTCAACTTCGTCGCCTAATTGAGCGATTTTAGCTGGGTGAACGTTCTTGTTAGTCCAATCCATTTCTGAAACGTGAACAAGACCTTCGATACCTGGTTCGATTTCAACGAATGCACCGTAGTCAGTCAAGTTAGTTACTTTACCGAACAAGCGTGTGTTTGCTGGGTAACGGCGGCTTAATGCAACCCATGGGTCATCGCCCAATTGTTTGATACCAAGTGAAACACGGTTTTTGTCTTGATCAAATTTAAGGATCTTAGCTTCAACTTCTTCACCAACAGTCAACACCTCAGATGGGTGTTTAACACGGCGCCATGCCAAGTCAGTGATGTGTAGCAAGCCATCAATGCCGCCCAAGTCAACGAATGCACCGTAGTCAGTGATATTTTTAACGATACCCTTAACAACTGCGCCTTCTTTCAATGAACCCATCAATGCTTCGCGATCAGCACCCATGCTGTCTTCTAGAACAGCGCGGCGTGAAACCACTACGTTGTTACGTTTGCGGTCTAGCTTGATTACTTTGAAATCCCACTCTTTGTTTTCAAATGGGGTGGTATCTTTTACTGGGCGTAAGTCAACCAATGAACCTGGCAAGAATGCGCGGATGCCGTTAACCATGACAGTTAAACCGCCTTTAACGCGACCATTCACCATGCCCTTGATGATGCGAGCTTCATTCATCGCTTCTTCAAGGTCTAGCCATGCTGCTAGGCGTTTTGCTTTTTCGCGTGATAATTTTGTTGAGCCGTAACCATCTTCCAATGATTCGATGCAAACTTTAACGAAGTCGCCAACTTGGACTTCCATTTCGCCACGGTCATTTAAAAATTCGCTTGCATCAATCACGCTCTCAGATTTGAGGCCTGCATTGACAACAACGAAATCAGAATCGATAGAAACAACTTCCGCGGTGATCACTTCACCAGAGCGCATCTCTTGACGTGCAAGACTTTCTTCGAACAGCGCTGCGAAACTTTCGCCTGTAGAGGCGGTTGAGGTTGAAACATTAGCCATTAAAAAGGTACCTAAATAATCCCACCGTGCAGTGGGGTAAATTAAAAAAATCACGAGTTTTAGAGACTCGCAATGCCAAAATATTTAAACAGGGAGAGATTTTACAATAAAACAATCATTTAATTAAGTATTTTTTAATTTTTTTTGGCTAATCAGTGAATAGAGTGTTTGTTTTTAGGACATTTTTTCTAAACTACGATAGTTTTAAAGATTGCTTGCGCGCGATTGCTTAAGATTGTTTTGAATTCGCGGCTTCCAGCACCTTGCTGACAGCCTGCTCTATATTGAGTTGACTGGTTTCTACAAGCTCGGCATCAGGCGCTTGTTGTAAAGGCGCAACAGCACGTTGACTATCGCGCTCATCACGGTCTTGCAAGTCTTTTAAAATGGCTGAGTAGTCGGCGGCTAAGCCTTTGCTTATCAACTGTTGGTATCTGCGCTCTGCACGAACTTGGGCACTTGCCGTTAAGAAAATCTTAGTGCGAGCATCGGGGAAAATAACCGTTGCCATATCGCGACCATCTGCCACTAAGCCTGGCGCTTGGCGGAAGCTGTGTTGCAAATCAATTAAGGCTAGCCTGACTTGTGGATGCGCAGCAACTTTGGAAGCACCTTGCCCCATTTGTTCAGTGCGGATTTTTTCACTGACATTTTGCTGGGCTAAAAAAATCTCACCGTGTTCAAATTTGATATTTAATTTCGCGACCAGCTTGGCGATTTCAGATTCTGCTTGCCAATCAATGCCGCGTTCAAAAGCGGCTAAAGCAACAATTCGATATAAGGCACCAGAGTCTAAATAATGAAAGCCAAGTTTTTCGGCGACGATTTGTGCAACCGTGCCCTTGCCAGAAGCTGATGGGCCATCAATCGCAATGACAGGGATATTGTTTGCCATCATGGTTATTGAACGATTTGCGCAAAGCGCTCAAAGTAATCTGGGAAAGTTTTGCCTACACATTTGGGGTCATTAATGATGATGGGCACGCCACCTAAACTCACCAATGAAAAGCACATGGCCATACGGTGATCATCATAAGTATCAATTACAGCGTTGGGAATTAGACTTGCGGGCGGCGTAATGCGAATGTAATCAGCGCCTTCTTCAACGCTAGCGCCGACTTTACGCAATTCAGTTGCCATGGCGCTAATGAGGTCAGTTTCTTTAACACGCCAGCTAGCGATATTACGCAAAGTGCTGGTGCCATCCGCGAATAGCGCCAAAATCGCCAGCGTCATGGCGGCATCAGGAATGTGATTGCAGTCTAAATCAATGGCTTTGAGTTTGCCTTTTGCGGCTTTGACGGTGATGCTGTTTTTACCGTAGCTAATTTGAGCGCCCATTTTGACGATTTCATCAGCAAACTTGATATCACCTTGAATGCTATCTGCGGAAACGCCTTCAATGGTGAGTCCATGTTCATTTGCGGCAATCGCGCCAGCAGCCAAGAAATACGAGGCTGAAGACGCATCTCCTTCTACATAAATTTGCTGTGGGCTTTGGTATTGGCTATGGGCTGGAATATGAAAGCGCTCCCAGCCATCACGTTGAACATGCACGCCAAAACGGCGCATTAAATTGAGGGTGATTTCAATATAGGGTTTTGAGATAAGTTCGCCCACAACCTCAATGGTAAAGGCTTTGCCAGTTAAGGGTAGCGCCATGAGTAGCGCAGTTAGAAACTGACTTGAAACATCGCCACGGATGCTAATAGGTTTTGACGCCTCAATCTTTGCCGCCGAGATTTTAAGCGGAGGAAAGCCTTGATTGCCTAAATATTCGATATTGGCGCCAGCGAGTCTTAGTGCATCCACCAAATCGCCAATCGGACGTTCATGCATACGAGCAATGCCAGACAGGGTAAAACTGCCTTGAGACAGGGCCAGCGCGGCGGTGAGTGGCCTAAACGCGGTGCCTGCATTGCCTAAAAATAAGTCGGCTTGTTGGACTGCGAGCTTGCCACCATTGCCGGTCACACGAATATCATGTTCAGCGATTTTTTCTAGTGGAATGCCTAATTTTTCCAAGGCTTCCAGCATTCTTGCGGTGTCGTCAGAAGCCAATAAATCACGAATTTCTGTCACGCCATTTGCAAAAGCGGCGAGCAAAAGCGTGCGGTTGGAAATGCTCTTGGAGCCAGGTAATTTAATGCTGCCTGCTACTTGTTTGGCAGGTTTTAAAGTAATCGATTGCATGGTGTTTATGATTCTTCTCGTTCTTTTTGCCAAGCCAAACGTGCTTGACTAGCGTGCTCAAACATTGCTTGTAGTCCTTGGCTGTCTTCATTTTGCAATAGCGTTTGTAAGGCTGATATTTCGGCTTGATAAGCTTGTAATTCTTGCAGTAAGGCGGTTTTGTTAGCCAAGCTAATATCGCGCCACATTTCGGGCGAACTTCCTGCAATTCGAGTGAAATCTCTAAATCCGCTAGCGGCAAAATCAAACAGTTGTTTTGCGTTAGGGCGATTGGCTAAGTCGTTAACCAAAGCAAAGGCCAATAAATGAGGTAAATGGCTGACGGCAGCAAAAATTTGATCATGCGCTTCGGCTGGCATTTCACTGACTTTTGCCCCTGTGGCTTGCCATAATTCACGCACCAGTTTAATGGCCTCGGCAGAGGTATTTGGCTGTGGGGTAAGCACCACATTTTTGCCCACAAACAAATCAGCTTTGGCTGCGGTGACACCACTTTTTTCGGCACCAGCAATGGGGTGGCCGCCGACAAATTGGCTGAGAAACTGTTGCGGATTTTTTGCTTGTTTGGCGGCCGCATTAACATAAGCTGCAATATCTGATTTGGTGCTACCCGCATCAGTAATGACGGTTGTTGGGGCAAGATGCGGAATGATTGCTGCTAGAATTTTAGGCGTTTGAGCCACAGGCGTGGCGATCATCACCAAATCAGCATCAGCCAGCGCTTTTGCAAGATCGGACTCCGCCTCATCAATCACCCCTAAATCCATAGCGGCTTGCAGATTTTGTGCATGGCGGCCAACACCCACAATTTTAGGCGCTGCCTTGGTTTTTTTCAGGGCAAGCGCAACTGAGCCGCCGATGAGCCCAACACCAAAAATGACGATTTTATTCAAGTGTATTGCTTTGAAGATCATTAAAGCGAGAATTGTAGCATCGACAAGCTGGGCTTGTCTGATTTATGGCTTGCGCTGGCCTATCTTTTGCCATTCACCATCAATCAAAGCTTGTTGAGGGTTGAAGTTTTCTTTGTAGGCCATTTTTTTGCTGTTTTGTATCCAATACCCCAAATAAAGATAGGGCAGTTTAAGTTGTTTGCACCAATCAATTAACCACAGGATGCTAAAAGTACCATAACTGGCTTTGCTATCTGCGCTGTCGTAAAAGGTGTATACCGCAGAAACGCCATCTTCAACAATATCGACCACGCTGACGATTTTGAGTACGCCATTCAGGGTAAACGAAATAAACAGGCTGTCCACATTACTTTGCACTAAGAAATTACGATATTGCTCAGCAGTTTCTTCTGCCGCGTTGCCTTCATGTCGCGCTATTTGATAAGCCTGATAAAGCTCGAAATGCGCTTGGTCAAATGCGGGTGTGGAAATGCTGGCATCTAGTGTTTGGTGTTGTTGATAAGCACGCTTCTGGCTGCGGCTGGGCTGAAAATCAGCCACAGGTAAACGAATCGGGATACAGGCATTACAGTTTTCACAATGCGGACGATAGACAAATTTGCCGCTACGTCTGAATCCTTGTTGAATCAGCCCGCTATATTGATGGCTATCGACCAAGTGTTGTGGCGTGGCAATTAAAGACTGCGCCAATTGATTTGATAAATAGCCGCAAGTGTAGGGCGCGGTTACATAAAACTGGATTTTTTGTAGCGCTGAATCGGTTGGGCTGGTCATAATTACGCAATCAGCCTGTTCAATTGGTGGATAAAGTCGGTTCGGCTAATTTCATGTGCCCCCAAAGAAGCAAGATGTGCTGTATTCATTTGGCAATCTATCATGCCGACACCTTGTGTTTGCAAATAATTCACCATATGCACAAAAGCAATTTTTGAAGCATCTGTGACATGGTGAAACATGGATTCGCCATAAAACATCTTATTAATCATCACGCCATATAGGCCGCCAACCAATGTGTTGTCTATCCATGTTTCAGCACAATGTGCGTAACCCAATTGGTGCAGTTCACAATAAGCGTCAATAATACCTGCGGTAATCCAAGTGCCATTTTGATCTGCACGATTGGTTTTAGCACAAGCCTCCATCACTTGGCGAAAGTGCGTGTCAAACCTCACTTCGTAATCTTTTTTCTTTAAGCGTTTGGCAAGCGATTTGGAGATTTTTAAGTCTTGCGGAAAAAGTACCATGCGTGGATTGGGACTCCACCAAAGGACAGGTTCACCTTCGCTAAACCAAGGAAAAATTCCCGCACGATAGGCCGTTAATAAGCGCTTGCTGGATAAGTCGCCACCAATGGCAAGTAGGCCATTCGGCTCTTCTAGCGCTTGATCGACAGGCGGGAAAGGACTGTCTATGGCTAGTGCCGCAACTTTGCCCGTTGCTAGTTGATAGTAATGACTGTGCACGATGGCTCTCTTTACACTTTGACGATGCTAAACAAGCATCCACGCCGCCATGCCTGTCATCAGCAAATCTTCTATGATGGTGATGGTGGACATCGGTAATTCAAATACAGTGCCCAAGCAGGCGCATCTTATTTTTTGTTTATTCATTACCGCACGAATAACCCCAAGACTTGAGAATCCCATCACCACAACGGTGATGATATTGGTGATTTGAGGCTCAAAAGCCAATAAATATGCAATGCCTAGTGCCAGCTCAATAAAGGGGTATATCAGGCCATAGGTTTTATAGCGCATGGCGAGCAAGTCATACATGGCGTAACTATTGGCAAAGGCCTGAATATTCAGCATCTTGAAAAATGAAAAAACTAAAAAGAAACCAGCCATAAAGTGCCTCATCCAACGCGCAGCATCAAAATGCTCTTGGCTCAGGTTGATGGCTAAAGTGGTGATTAAGAGGTAGCCGATAATTAACAATAGCGGTTGATAAGTAAGTATCCAGTTTTTATTAGTCTGGGCTTCAGGCAAGGTTTCTAAGAGGGTGACTTCGCTCGCGCTTGTCGCTAGTTTAGCCGCCTTGTAATCACCCGCAGCGGCTAGCGCCTTGTTGATTTGTGCCAAGTTTGCGGTGCTGTTTTGCAGCGTGGCAATTGGCGGCTTGAGCGTCACAGTCACTGCTTCAGCAAATGGCTGCAAGGCAGTGCTGACTTTGTTAACACAGCTATTGCAATGCATGCCTTTAATCGTGAACTGTGTAGGCTTGTCTGTATCTTTCATGCTTGCTCATTCTTAATCTATAGACCAAGCAATCAGTTTATACCATTTTAGCTGGGGATTAATCAGGCGCCGCATCGCCAGTGGGTGATGGGTGCAGATATTTCTTTTCAAAGTCTTCGATATTAAGCGCTTGGTCGTACAAATAACCTTGCCCATAATCGCAATGGAAAGTCTCCAGCCATTGTGCATCTTGTTTTCTTTCCACCCCTTCAGCAATGGTTTTAATGCCTAGCGAGGACGAAAGTTTTGTAATGGCTGAAACAATGGCTTGTGATTTCTTGTTTTTAGTCACTTCACTTACAAAGGTTCGATCAATTTTGAGTATGTCGATAGGCAGTTTGTGAATGTAGCCCATAGATGAATAGCCCGTGCCAAAATCATCAATCCCGATTTGAAAGCCTACTTTTTTGAGCTTCTCAAATTTGGTGAAAGTTTCATTGCTTGAATCTAGCATCACGCTTTCGGTAAATTCCAGCAGTATGTTGTGCGCATTAATCTGAAAAGCCTGCAATAACACTATCATGCGATCAACAAAATCATCTTTGGCAAACTGCTTGACTGAGATATTGACTGATAAATAAGGCGCATGCTGCTTGCCTTCCCATAATCGCGCTTGTTTAAAAGCCATTTTCAATAAGGTGTCGCCGAGTTCAATCATCAAGTCAGATTTTTCTGCCACGGGGATAAAGTCACTCGGCGAAATAAATCCTTTTTTGGGATGATGCCACCTAGCCAAAGCTTCTGCGCCCACTAATTCGCCTGTTTTTAAATCAACGATAGGCTGATATTGCAGCATCAATTGGTCTTGGCTACGAATGGCGTCTTTTAGCTCGCTTTCCATTTCCATATGTTGACGTAAATCTGTATTCATATCCTCGGTGAATAGCGCGTAACGGTTTTTGCCCGATTTTTTAGCAGCATACATCGCAGTATCGGCGTGACGAAGCAGGGTGTCGCTATCCAAGCCATTTTCAGGGAATTTGGCGATGCCTATGCTGGTGTTGATGGTCAGATTTCTGCCGCCGATTTCAATCGGCAGGCTGGCTAATTGGTCCAGCAGTTTTTGCGCTAATTGGGTGACATCAAAACGGTCATTTTCTTTTGTATTTTCAATAATCACAGTGAATTCATCACCGCCTAAACGGGTCACCATGTCGGTTGCCCGAAAGATGGCTTTTAATCTACCCGCGATTTTAACTAATAACTCGTCACCCACCTCGTGACCAAGCGAGTCGTTGATGTATTTGAAGTTATCCAAATCCATAAAAAACAGTGCAAACGACTGATTGTTGTAGTGAGAAAACCGAATGATTTGATTAAGATGGTCTAAAAACATCCTACGATTTGGCAGGCCAGTTAACTTATCAAAAAACGCTAATTGATGAAGCTCATTTTCTAATTTTTTGCGTTCAGTAAGACTTGATAAAACAGCGAGTAAATGGCTTTCGGATTTTTCGCTGTTTTCGATAAATTCCAGACGCATTTCAACGGGCAGCGCGCTTTGATTTTGTTTGGTAATCACGATGTCATGTGAGGGCGGATTGGTTTTGTACTTATCCATCCACTCTATCTCACGCAGTAAATCAGCTAAGTCTAAGTTCAGCGCATCACTAAACGGGACGATATGCAGACCTTCAAAATACTTTGCTGGATAGCCAGTAATGTTGGTGACAGCATCGTTTACAAAAACAATATTTAAGTCTTTGTTAAAAAGTATAAAAGCATCGTTAGTTTGTTCAACAATTTGCACCAATTGAAATAGCCGAGATGACTTTTCTTGAAGCGAACTGGACATCTCATTGATGGCTTTACCCAGCTCGCCAATTTCTCCAATAGATTTCTCTGGCGCTCTAGCCGACAGTTTGCCCTCGGCCAGATTTTTAGTGGTGCTGGTAAAGATGCTGAGTTGACGTCGAATACGGCTGGACGAAGCAAAGAATAGAAATAGTGAAAGCAAGCAAGACAAGATGGTGAAAATAATCACCGTCCAATAGAAGCTCTTCACAATAGAAAAGTAAGCATCTTTTGAAAAGCTCACCGTTAATACCCCCCACTCACGAAAGCTAATCGCAATCGGGGTGCTAAATTCAAAGTGTTTAGTCGGCGAAAGCAGTGTGCTATTACTGGTGATTTGATAGGGGCGCTTGCCAATCAGCGCGGTGTTGTCATGCGCAAAATGCATTTTGTAATAGGGCAATGACTTGTTTTTAGTCATCCATTTATCTCTGGTCATGATGATTTCCTCACCATTCCGATTGCTATAAACAATCATCAGGATATTGGGCGTGTCACGCATCACGTTCATGCAATAGTCAATAATCTGGCTGTAATCTTCTTTGTAAAGCGCGTTGTAGGTGGCGGCTAAGGTACTGTTTGAAAAAGTTCTGCCTTGTTCAGCCGCCATTTGGTCGGAGATATTATTAAAAAATGGCAATACCACCATCAGTAACAACAGCCCCGAAACCGATTGTATGATGCTGGTGCGAATAAAAAAGTGGCCAAAAATGCCAGAGAGCAGTTTGTTTTTTATGGCGGCTGCTGGGGGATGGGCTGTGATCAATTTATCACTTTTGTAGACTTATTCGCTTTGGCGGGGCGAGTATTGCTGATGTTTTGATTTTTCAGGGTTTTGTAGCGTTTCACTAAGTCGCGTACATTGTCTAAGTCGCTATTGGATATCAGTTCAAAAGAGTCTGCGCGGATAATACGCATCAGTTGTTGGCCTTTTTCCGTTAACTTTAAATCCATTAGTGATTGCATGGCGGCTTGATGTGATTTATCCGACATGGTTGTTTTTGCGCCAGCAATCAAGGTTAAAAAAGGCTCTGATTCCGCCAATATAGTTAATTTTTTTTCGACTTGTGGATTGAGCTCAATCGCAGTTTTGTATTCACTTTTTCTAACCAGCGTAATGTCTGAACGCCCAAAGAAAACGTCCATAATCCCAGTATTGGTGTTTTTGGTTGTTAAGCGTTCCTTAAAAAAATCGTCTAACTCTGGCTGCTGGTTTTCTAAAAGCAAAGTGTTGAGGTAGAGTTTTTCCATGTCCTGGGTGTTGCCTATGCTGATTTTTTTACCACGTAAATCTTTGATGCTCTTGATATTGTCAGCATTACGAACGATGGCTAGCAGTGGTTGTTTAAGTGGCGAATTTTTGTAATGAAGCGCGATCATGGTTGACTTCATCTTGTTTTCGAGCGGAATCAGTTCAAGCGGCGTGCCAAAAACGCCTTGAATTTGATCGTGATCGAAAGCTGTATAAAGCTCCTGCGTGTTGTCAAAAGCCAATATCGAGACATTGGCACCATGTGATTTGAGTAGCTCGGACAAGGCAACATTAAAAGTGATTTCAGTGTCTTGTTTTGTATTGTCTCTGATTCCCAGAGAGCTGCCGCCGATGATGATTTTTTCATATGCGCTGTCTGCTGCATTTGCGCTCAAGATGGCACTCAGCAAGCTTGCAAGAAGTAGTTGGAATAAGCGCTTCATTATTGGGCCTCAGCACCCAACAGGTAATTAATCTCAGCGAGATTGAGTTGTTGATCGTGTTTTGCTCTAAGTAAATTGCCTTTGACGATGCCTTCTAAAATGCTGGCTTCTATCATGTCTTGCGGTTTTGATGCGCCAATTTGTAAGGCGCGAGAAGTGAGATCTACATTTTCTTGTGCCTGTGTCGCGGCCTGTTCAGAAATGCTGATTTGTTGGTTGGCTGAGGCGTATTCGATAAATAGATTTTTAACTAGCGTTGCAACGCCTTGCTCAACCAGCTTTTGTTTGTCTTGCATTTGAGCGGATTGCAATTTTGCGGTGTTGACTTGATGGGCACTTAGGCCGCCATTAAATAGCGGCATGCTGATACCAACGCCTATCGTCCAACTGTCTTTATTACTTGAGCTGGCAAGGCCTTTATCGTAGCTATTTTCATAATGGGTGGTGTCTGCGGTGAGCGCAATTTGCGGCAAATAGCTACTTTGAGCTTCATCTATTTTTTCATTAGCGGCGCGTACAGCCAGCCTCAATATACCAACTTGCGGGTTGAATTGATGGGCTTGCTCCACCAAAGTTTGGAGTTGCGGGTTTTGATCTGCCTTGTTATCAAGCGGCGCCTCAATACTAATTTGACTATCCCAGCTTAAGCCCATGGTGTTTGCTAAGGCGGCCAGTGCAGATTGATGTTTGCTTGAAAAGTCGATTTCCACCGATTTTGCATACGACACTGCCAGTTCAGTTTTCAAAAAATCTAATTTATTGACGGTTTCAGAGCCCCCTTCGTACAAGCTTTTGGTGAAGTCGCGTGTGCTGTTTAGCATGCTGACAATCTCTTTGGCGGTGTTGCTCAGTTCGCGGGTTAGCTGGCTGGCAAAATAATAGCGTTTAACATCCCTCACAATCTGCAAGGAAGTCCGCCTATATTCCTCTTGCGCGATTTCCTTACCAATATTTGCTTGATTGATAATGCTGGTGATTTTTCCGCCCGTATAAAGTGGATACAAGAGCTGCAAGGAGGCAGTGCTTGTATTTTGGTTGATGAGTTTAATATTTTGCTCTGGCACATTGACATTCATGTTTGGGGCTAAAGACAAGCTGGTCGCTGGAAAGATAAATGTTGGTGCTTGGTCTTTATGCTGGAATCCCGCTTGCAAAGTTAAGCTTGGCCATCTAGCTGAAAGTGCTTGCTGGTATTGGCTTTCAGCAATCAAGGCCGATTGATACGAGATTTGTTTTTCTACATTATTTTTCAGTGCAATATCAATGGCATGCGCGAGGCTAAGGTTGGGATATGTTTCGGCAGCTTGGGCTTGAGAGAAAATGCTATTCAAAACTAGACTTAAAAACAAAATAAGCTCAAGCCTGAGCGAGGCGCTAGGCTTGATTTGTTTTGTATTGGATAAACAGTTCATTTCTATCAAGCCTTTATCACTAAAACTTAACAATCATTTCTTAATTAAAAATCAATTGTGTGGTTTATTTTTTTATTAACTAATACAGGATATGGCGTAATGATTACATTTTTTATGTGCTTAAACAACGCTTTGTTTTGATGGCGGCTAATCTTCAATTTGATGATGGATAGATAGAAAATTGCTTGCTAGATGTTGTTGACTATAAAACAACGGCTTTGGGCGATATTCATCTCGATTTCGGGTAAAATAACGCTTTTATCATTTCAGCTTATTTCAGCCCATGCCTCAATCTATGCTCAGTTTGCGCGGTAGCGCGGCGCTTTCCTCTTTTAGACGACAAAAAATCTTGGCTAACCTCAGTCAAACCGCCCCTCAAGTGAGCGCGGTGCACGCGGATTTTTGGCATTTTGCTTGGAATGAAGGCGAACTGAGCGCAGCGCAACTCGATACGCTTACTAAAATCCTGACCTATGGTCCACGCATGGCAGAAGAAGCGCCTGTTGGCGAGTTGTTTTTGGTGATTCCTCGTCCTGGTACCATTTCTCCTTGGGCATCGCGCGCCACTGATATTGCTAAGCATTGTGGTCTAGGCAATATGCAGCGTATTGAGCGCGGTATTGCTTATTATGTAAGCAAGCATGACGGCTCAGCATTAAATGCAGCCGAACAACAGGCAGTGAAAGCCGCGATTCATGACCGTATGACTGAGGCGGTGTTTAGTCGTTTGGAAGATGCCGCTAAGCTTTATCACCAAGCCGTGCCTGCGCCGCTTGCTACGGTAGATGTGTTGCAAGGTGGTCAGGCGGCGCTTAATCAAGCCAATGCAGATTTAGGTTTAGCGCTTTCGCCAGACGAAGTGGATTATTTATTAGAGAACTTTATCCGCATCGGTCGCAACCCAACCGATGTTGAGCTGATGATGTTTGCACAGGCAAACTCAGAACATTGCCGCCATAAAATTTTCAATGCCGATTGGGTGGTGGATGATGTGCCACAAGCGCAATCATTATTCGGCATGATTCGTAATACCCACAAATTAAATCCAGGTAGCACCGTGGTTGCTTACTCTGACAATGCTTCCATTGTTGCTGGCTCAGCAGGCCAAAAGACCAAGCGCTTTTATCCACAAGCTGGTGGCGCTTACGACTTTATCGAAGAAGAAATGCACTACTTGATGAAGGTCGAAACGCATAATCACCCTACAGCGATTTCCCCCTTTGCTGGTGCGGCAACTGGCGCAGGTGGCGAGATTCGTGATGAAGGTGCCACAGGTAGCGGCTCTAAACCCAAAGCTGGTTTGACAGGTTTTTCTGTGTCTAATTTGAATATTCCTGGCTTTGAGCAACCTTGGGAGGGCGCTTACGGCAAGCCTTCACGCACAGCTTCGCCATTACAAATTATGCTAGATGGCCCACTGGGTGGCGCGGCTTATAACAATGAATTTGGTCGCCCGAATATTGCTGGTTATTTCCGCACCTTTGAGTTGCAGTCCGCTGGTGAAATGCGCGGCTATCACAAGCCTATTATGTTGGCAGGCGGCGTGGGTAATATTTCTGCGCAGCACGCTAAAAAGAACCCTATCCCACCCGGCGCCTGTTTAATACAGTTAGGTGGCCCAGCCATGTTGATAGGCTTGGGTGGCGGCGCCGCTTCTAGTATGGATACAGGTTCTAATGCCGAAAATCTGGATTTTGACTCTGTACAACGTGGCAATCCAGAGTTGGAACGCCGTGCGCAAGAGGTGATAGATCGTTGCTGGCAACTGGGCGCAAAAAACCCGATTTTGAGTATTCATGATGTTGGCGCAGGGGGGATTTCTAATGCGTTTCCTGAGTTGGTCAATGATGCTGGTGTAGGTGCATTATTCCAATTGCGTGATGTGCATAATGAAGAACCGGGCATGTCGCCACGCGAGCTTTGGAGTAATGAAGCGCAAGAGCGTTATGTGATGGCAGTTGCAAAAGAAAACTTAAGCTTGTTTGCTGAAATCTGTGAGCGTGAGCGTTGCCCATACGCCGTTGTTGGCGAAGCGACGGAAGCGCGTCATTTAACTGTGGCAGATAGCCATTTTGCTAACAAGCCAGTCGATATGGATTTATCGGTATTGCTTGGTAAGCCGCCAAAAATGTTGCGTGATGTCAAACATTTTACGCGCAAACTAGCAAGTTTTGATACTTCAAATATTGATTTAAAAGAAGCGGCCAATCGTGTGCTTAGCCTGCCCGGCGTTGCCGATAAAACTTTCTTAATTACCATTGGTGACCGCTCTGTCACAGGCTTAGTTGCTCGTGATCAAATGGTAGGTCCTTGGCAAGTGCCTGTGGCTGATGTGGCTGTGACTTTGGCTGGTTATCAAACTTATCAAGGTGAGGCTTTTGCGATTGGTGAGAAAGCCCCATTAGCCTTGATTGATGCGCCTGCTTCAGGCCGTATGGCGATAGGTGAGTCCATCACTAATATTGCCGCAAGTTTGATTAATGATATTGGCGACTTAAAACTATCCGCTAACTGGATGGCGCCAGCAGGCCATCCGGGTGAAGATGCCGCCTTATTTGACACAGTCAAAGCCGTGGGCATGGAGCTTTGTCCTGCGCTTGGTATCAGCATTCCAGTGGGTAAAGATTCCATGTCGATGAAGACGGTTTGGGATGATGCGGGTGAGAAAAAAGCAGTGACATCACCAATCTCATTGGTGGTAACAGCGTTTGCCGCTACGCCAGATGCACGCAAAACCTTGACCCCACAATTAAGAACAGACTTGGGCGATAGCAAACTAATCTTGATTGATTTGGGTGCTGGTAAAAATCGCATGGGTGGTTCGGCCTTGGCGCAAGTTTACGCAGCGGTGGGCAATCAAGCCCCAGATTTGGATGATGCCGCGCGTTTGAAACATTTCTTTAGCGCTATTCAAGCGCTCAATGCAGCAGGCCAATTGCTGGCTTATCATGACCGCTCTGATGGCGGCTTATTCGCTACTCTGGTTGAAATGGCTTTTGCTGGTCATTGTGGTTTGCATCTCAAGCTTGATG